>CADBQN010000011.1 GCA_902796855.1 uncultured Bacillota bacterium
AAAATTCCGCGAAAAAAGATCCGCGCTTTCGCGCCATCCCGACAATACCGCGCCCCGGGGCGGCAGTGTGGTTTGCGCAGGCCCGCCGCCCGACTCAAAGGGTTTCGTTGAGGATCGGGATGATGCCGCGAGCCTCTTTAGCGGCTTACCGCAATAAGGTATATGCGCGGAAACTGTTCCGGAAGTTCTCGCATTCCAAAGAGGCCCGCGCCATCATCCCACATAATCCGTTTCAATCCAAAAAAATCAGTCTGATCCGGATATACTCGGGTACAACAAAAAAATCTTACGAGTCACCCCGTAAGATCATCTTCTTCGCACGCGTTTTTCAATGAGAATCATTGACTTTTTTTATAAAATAAAGTAGAATAAAGATGTTCCGAGAAATGATCTTGGAGCTCATACACTGTGATGAGGGTGTTCTCGCCAAAGAAATTTGCCTCGTCACAGTGTTTTTATTTAGTTAGTAAAAAATGTATTCCTTTCTCGGAATACATCTCTATAAAATACCCCAAGAGATTTGTGGCAATATAGCGTATCCTGACTTCGCATCATCACGTCCCTCCGCCTTCCCAGCCGCGTACAGCCAGTGGCATAATGGAGTTTGCTCCGCTTTACAGTTCCTTGGTAGAGTTCGGGATTCACACCCGATTCCCATATTACCATCTATTCAATTAAACAGCTTTACGTTTTACTACGATATTTTTTTCAGAAACAATCTTTTCTGATTTTTCATTTCTTTTATTATACTTGTCTTCTCTGTGATAATCAAGAGTCTTTTTTAAAAAAAAAGCTATTTTATTGAAAAAATATGCTATTTTTTGTGTTGTGTTAAAAGTTGTTTCAATGTCAGAAAATATGTTCGTCCGTCTCCCCTTTGTTTTTTGACAAATCGTTTCCAACAAGTGTACATAGCATCTGAGTATACATTGTATCCGCGCCGCCGTGAGATGATCGGCAGGAACCAAACCGTTCATTTGATCCGTTTCGCGGGGACGCCGGCGACCGTCGCCCCGGCGGGTACGTCCTTCGTGACGACACTGCCCGCGGCGATGACGGCGCCTTCGCCGACGGTGACGCCGGGAAGAATCGTCACGTTCGCGCCGAGCCAGGCTTTATCACCGATACGGATGGGCGCGGGAATCAGGTTGGCCCGTTTCGCCGGGTCGGCGTTGTGGTTCAGCGTGGCAAGGACGGCGTTATGGCCGATGAGCACGTCGTCGCCGATGTAGATGCCGCCCTGATCCTGAAAGCGGCAGCCGGAATTGACAAAGACGTTTTTGCCGAAATGAATGTTTTTGCCGCAGTCGGTGTAAAACGGCGGGAACATCGCGAAACTGCCGTCGATGGGGCGGCCCGTCAGCTTTGTCATGATCGCCCGTATTTCCTCCGGCTCACGGTAGGCGTTGTTCAGCTCCGCGGTGAGGCGCAGCGCCTCCTGAGAGAGACCGTGCATAAACAAATGCGCCTCGGAACCGCCGCTGACTTCCTCGCCGCTGTCCATGATCGCCAAAAATTCTTTCAGATCCTTCGCGATGTCTCCTTTGCTTTCCTTCTCCGTTTCGGTTCGTTCCCTGCTTTCGGGGAGCGACTCGCCGAGGGCCCGGGCTTTCGCCAAAGCGTCCGTCGCTTTGATCTCCCCTTTTTCCTTTACGCCCCGGACGAGGACGCGGCCGAAATCTTTCAGCCGGAAATAATTGAGGACGAGGCGATATTGGGCCTCTATGGCGTCAAAGAGCTCCGGCAGCGTCGCCGCGCCGACCAACAGCAGAGCGAGGCCCCTGACGGAAAAAGCGTCCCGCGCCGGGGTGTGCAGACGGTCGATCACCGCTTTCAGCTGGGCGCTGACGCCGTAAAAATAGACGGGGGAAGCGATGACGAGGACGTCGGCTTCCCGCAGTTTTTCATAGACAACGGTCATATCGTCCCGTTGGACACAGCGGCGGTCTTCCCTTTGGAAGCAGCCGTTGCAGCCGGTGCAGGGGCGAATTTCCATTTTCGCGACGGAGAGGATCTCCGTTTCGTGATGTTTGTTCGCGCCCTCGGCAAAGGCCCGCACCAGCAGGTCGGTGTTGCCGTTTTCCCGCGGGCTCCCCATTAAAATCAGGACTTTGCTCACGAAAATCCTCCTTCCGTTTCATCCAAATAAAACTCGGTCAGGTCATCGAGGCGCAGCAGCATCGGCGTCTCGGCACAGGCCGCGCCGGTGTCGACGTCGATCCAGGTATCGGTAAACAGCGCTTTGCCCCGGTGTTCCTCACCGTAGAACAGCGTCGGCGTGTGGCCGAACACCGTCGTAACATCGTCAAAATAGCGCTCGTCGATCTCGGGACGGTGCCAGTACAGCTCGTCGGGGATGTATTCCCTCATCTTCTTATCCTTCCGGAAGCCGCCGAGGCCGCTGTGGACGAGAAGAAAATCCCTGTCCGCGACGGTGACGGTATCGTAAAGCGGCGCGTCCCGCAGATAATCGAGGATGCAGCCAATGGACTCCCTATCGGTGTTCAGCAGGGAATGCACCGTCGTGGAAGCGCCGTTCTGACGCCACAGATGCCAGAGATCCCGCTCATAGGAATTCATCGCGGAGATGGCCTCCTCCATATCGCCGCGGAACATGAAATCGCAGGCGAGGAACATCGCCTCGTGATTGCCGAGGATCAATTCGATATTGGGCTGCTCCATCAGCCAAAGGAGGAGCTTCACGCCGTAAAGCCCCCGGTCGATCACATCGCCGAGGACGAAGCAAAAATCATTTTCGGAAAAATTCGCTTTTTTGAAAAGCGCTTGGACGCGGTCGAAATCATAGCCATGCCAATCGGACGTTACGTAAATCAAGTTTCCGGCTCCTTTCCGCCGCCGGCGCGGCGCTGGACTTTTTCACGGCGTTTCAGTTGGGTTGTGTCACCAAAATTATATCATATCAAAAGCGATTTCATCAATACGATGAGAGGTTTTTGTCAAAAAAACCGCCGTTCGCTCCTATCGTGCCCACAACGGTTCGGGAGTAAACCGACGGTTTTCATTTTTTTTCAGCAGAGGGAAACGCCGACGGCGACGGCGCCGGGGCCGATGTGACAGCCGATGCTGACGGAAAGCGGATCGTAATGCAGCTCCGCGCCGGGGAATGCTTCGGCCAGCATTTTAAGCCACCCGTCACGCTCCGCGTCGGGAAGCATCGTTCCCGCCGCGCCGACGCGCAGGTCTTTCATCTCGGCGTCGGGAAACCGCGTTTTCAGATCTTTCTTCACCGCCTCGATCATCTTTTGCTGACATTTCCGCATCGTCCGCGCCTTGGAAAAGGCGTCCAGCTTTTCCCCCTGAATCGTCAGGATCGGTTTGATGCCCAGAGCCGAGCCGATCATCGCGGCGGCCGGCGTGATCCTGCCGCCTTTTTTCAGGTATTCCAGCGTATTCACGGAGATATAGATGGTGGAAAGAGCGGCGGTACGTTCCAGCTCCGCCTTGATCTCGCCGCCGGTTTTTCCCACCGCCGCCAGGGAAACGGCGGTCCTGACCGATTCCCGCAGCGTCACGGAGATGCGGTGATTGTCCGCGACAAAGACATTTCCTTCGTAGGAAGCGGCGAGACCGGCGGCGGTTTCGCAGGAATTGCTCAGCCCCGAGGACATCGGGATATGGACGATCTGATCAAATCCCTGCTCCAAAAGGGAATCCCAGCGCTTCATCACGTCGCCGGGGGATGGCTGCGACGTCGATATTTCCCTGCCGGCGGTAAGGAGCGCGTAGAACCGTTCCTCCGTCAGGTCCTTCCCCTCAAAACAGATTTCGCCATCAATCAGCACCGGCATTGGCAGGGTGAATACGCCTAGACGCTCCGCCTCCGCGGCGGTGATGCCGCTGTTCGTATCGGTTAAAACCGCGATTTTCATAAAAAAACGAATCCCCTTTCTCTCTCTCAGCGGCGGAAAACGACGCATCCCGCTTCGGTGGGATGATCGAAGAGCAGCGTCTCGCTGCTTCCCCCGTGATATGACAGGACTTTTAAAACGATCAGGATATCGCCGCCGGCGGCGATGGTCATCGCGAGACCGATCCAAAGCCAAAAGAACGAACCGGCGAACAGCCCCCACAGCAGCGGCGCGATACCCAGCAGCACCAGCGGCGACAGCGCGCCGACGATGTATCGCCCCTTGGTCAGCGGCACTTTGCAGGTACAGTAGGGCGTCAGATATTCCCTCATAAAGCCAAACTCGATGTCATTGAAACGGCGCTCCGCAAAGAGCGCCCAAGCCGCGCCGTGAATCAGCTCGTGAACGGGAATCAGCAGCAGAAACAGCGCCAAAAAAGCCACCGGACCGCCGAGGGAAAACCCCGCCGCGTCGAAGCCGTGGATCAGAAAGAACAGGATCACCGCGGCGGCGCAGAGGGGCACGGCAAAGGCGACGGCGAACAGGTTCGCTTTGACGATCCCTACCGTCAGCTCGATTTTTTCGTACCCTTCGGCGGTGAGCGCCGCACTGATTTTCTCAAACCGTTCCAGACGCCGCTGTTCCGCCGCCGTCAGTTTTCTGTCTTTTTCGGTGTTGGCCATTCCGTTTCCTCTTTTTTCACGGACAGTTTCCTGCCGATGGATTCCCTGATTGTTTTGTCCGGCGGCACTGATATTTAAGATACCACAATTCCCGCGCGGAAGCATGAATCACCGATGAACACCGCGTGTAAATTCGCCGCGCGGGAAAAAAAACAATGCCGTCCTCCGGCAAAGCCTTTTTCGAAAGGACCTTTGCCGAATGATGACATTGTACCATATAACGGCTGAATTGTCATGCTTTTTGGGGAAAAACTTACGCTTTCCGCTCTTTAAAAAAACCATTGACGCCGCCGAGGACCAGCAGATTCGTCAACGCGACAATCTCCTCTAAGGGCAGCGCCTTACCGCTCTCGACCCATTGCCGGTAGGCGCCGAGAACGGCGTTGTTGATGAATTCCATCAGCAGCTTCCGCTCAAAACCGCTCAGCCTTCGGAACGGTGCCGAGCCGCGCCAGCCCGCGTCGTTTACCTGGGAAATCATTTTGTCCCGGATGGCTCGGTACGTGCCGCTGCAGGTGATCTTTTCATAAGCTGCCCCCTGTTCCTCGGAATAGAGGAAGAACGCCCGGTTGACCTCAGCGAGGTCTTCCGGCAGGCAGAGGCCTTGGATCCGTTCCAAAAACCCGGCGGAAAGCTCCGTCTGCATCTCGCAAAGAAGCGCGTCCAGCGTTTCGTAATAGTGATAGAACGTCTTTTTATTGATCTTCGCCCGTTCGCAAAGCTCTTTGACGGTGATCCGCTCATACTCTTTTTCGCGGATCAGCGCCGCGAAGGAATCCTTGATGGCGCCGATGGTCTTAACGACCCGAAGATCCTCGTTTCCCTTTAAGATCACGACCGCACCTCATTTCTCTGTTTCCGACACTCCGCGAAGGAGCGTGCCGCTTTCCTCTTACTCCGCCTCGTACGCGGGCTGCCACGACGCGAACTGGTCGAGCTGTTCATCGGTGCGGTGATAATACCTCCTGTCCCGATCGAGCTTGGCGATTTCCGCTATTTCCGCGTCGGTCAGCTCAAAATCGAGGATATTGAGATTATCGCGGATGTGATCCACGTTTTTGCTGCCGGGGATCACGACAAAGCCCATTTGCGTGTGCCAGCGCAGAATCACCTGGGCGGCGGTTTTGCCGTACTTTTCGCCAAGCTTTTTGAACACCGGCTCTTCCATCAGGGACGAATCGCCGTGGCCCAGCGGATACCAGGACATCAGCTTAATCCCATATTTATCCAGCGTCATTCTGAGCTCTTTTTGAGTGAAATAGGGGTGCGCTTCCGCCTGCATGAACTGTGGCGCGATTTCCCATTTTGTTTCCAGCTCCGCGATGTATTTGCCCTCAAAATTGGAAATGCCGATGGTCTTCGCCTTCCCTTCCCGATAGGCCTTTTCAAGCTGTCTGTAACCGGCGAGCCAATTGCCGGCGGGCTGATGGATATAGAGCAGGTCCACATACTCCACGCCGAGGCGCGCCAGCGTTTCATCAACGGCGTTTTCGTTTTCGTATTCGCTGGGCCAAAGCTTTGTGGAGAGGAAGACGTCTTCCCGTTTCAGGCCGCTTTCTTTGATGCCGCGGCCGCAGGCCCGTTCATTGACGTAGGCATTGGCCGTATCCACCAGGGAATATCCCATTTTCAGCGCTTCTTTAACGCTGTTTTCCGCTTCCGCGGGAGCCAGCATAAAAGTACCGATACCGATGACGGGGCATTGGACGCCGTTGTTTAATTTTAAAAACTCCATGATAAAACCTCTTTCTTTTTATAATACTCCCTGGTCTTTCAACCATTTCTCAATTCTGGGTTTCGCGTTTGCCACATGGCTGCCGCTCACCGCCAGCCCTTTGGCAATTTCCGCGCCGGGGCAGGTCTTTTGAAGATCCCCGACACTTGCGCCGAGGCCGCTCCCTTCGTTGGTGCAGAGAGGCAGGATCCGCTTGCCGCTGAAATCGAATTGTTCCAGGAAGGTGAAAACAGCCATCGGCATGGTGCCCCAGTAATTCGGATACGCCAGGATGATCGTGTCGTAGTCTGCCACGCTTTCCGGCAGGTTCGTGAGCTCGGGACGTTTGCCGCTGTTCAGATCCGCTTTCGCTTCCTCGATACAGGTCATGTAATCCTTCGCGTATGGCGTTTTCATCTCGATTTTAAATACGTCCGCGTCGATGAGTTCACGGATTTGTCCCACCGCGATTTCGGTATTGCCGACCTCCACATACCGGGTAGAGCCGCCAAAATAGTTTTCATCCGCCCTTGAGAAAAAAGCGATCAGTTTTTCTGCCATCGTGTGTCCTCCTTCGGTTTTTCGATTTAAGAAACCCTCGTTTCTTATCCTTTGACTCTATTATACCCCTCTCCGCTTTTTTGTACAACGGGCAGTTTTTCAAATTGTGTTGCATAGGAAACGCTTTTTTAAAAACAGGCGCTTATTTCTTAAAAGAAGAAGAGCGGATTTCCCGCTCCTTTATATTCCCACTGTCATTCTCCCCTCTCTGTTCGGGAGCATCGGCGCCGTTCAGCCGCGCAGATCCCAAAAACCCGTTCCCGTTTCAGCGTCGTGCTTTCTTCTTATCTCACCGCCAAAAACGGGTCTCAACTCGAGCTCCGCCGTATAAAGCACCGTTGAGGACTTGATATGTCCCGCGATGACGCGGTGCTCCCCATTCTTCTTAAAAGCGAACAGACCGTGGGCGTGAGGATAGAGACCGCCCTCGCCGTCGTTCATGACGTTTCCCATGATGGAAACGAGTTCCAGCATGCCCTCGGCGCGCTCCGTCTCAAAGCGTCCTTCCTCCGGCAGAAACGTCTGTATTTCCGCGTCACGGCAGCCGCCGATGCCGGAAAACGTCGCGGATCGTATCCCTTCTTTACGGCAGACACTTAAAACCGCCGCGATGATCTCCTCACCTTTGTCCACGCGGATGTAAAGCCGCTCCCCGAATTTTTTATATTCCATGGCTGTTCCTCCGTTTTTTCAACCTTATTTCTTTTCCAAAAAGGAAGCGAGGCATTCTTCCACGTAGGCCACGGGCACATCCATCCGCTTCGCGACCTGCTCTGCCGTCATGCCGCTGTCCGCGAAGCGCTTTACCGTGACGGCCATGTTTTCACCGACCTCGATGATGTGCCCGTCGGGATCGTAAAAGCGAACGACGCGCTGACCCCAGGCGTGCTCCCTGACGGGATGGACGCAGCGTATTTCCAAACGACGCAAACGTTCCGCGAACGCGTCGAAGTCATCTTCCTCAAAATAAATCTCGGCATCGTTCCCGCCGAAAGCGACTTCGGCGCCGTCGATGAACTCTTTCCACGTCTCAAGGGTCTGCAAACATAAACCGCCGGTCAGCGTTTTGTTCGCGCCGAAATCCAGCGTCACTTTCAGTCCGAGGACTTCCTCATAAAACGCGACGGAACGTTCCATGTCCGTCACGGCCAGCAGCGGAGCCTTATATTCCATTCTGCCGCCCTCCTCGTGAAGTTTTTCGGTTCAGTCGGCCTGCGCCGATCCCCCATTCATTTTATACGAAGAGCGGATTTATTTCAACAGAAAATTCCGTGAGAATTTCCCTTTTTTACAGGGAAATTTTTTTATCCGGAACGATCTTTGAGAAGGATTTCAGTGATCCGCGAAGAACATATAAAACACATAGAAACGGCAAATAAATGATACAGGGGAAACAAACAATGAAAAAAAACCTGATACCTTTCTTCCTCGTTCTCTTCACCTTTACTCTGATCCTGGCGGCGCCGACGGCGGCGTCAGCCTTTTCCGTGACCGTCAATCAAACGGAAGTGCCCTATTCGTCGGCGACGGGCTATCCCTATGACGCCGGCGGCACGCCGATGATTCCCGTCCAACAGACAATGACCTATTACGGCGCCATCTGCGCCACGGATCCCCATACCGGCGACACCGTCCTCAACCTCGGCGTCAACGAAATCCGCGTATTTGACAATCAGGCCAAAATTGCCGTCAACGGCAATCTTGTTGCCACCGGCGCCGCCGCTGTGAAAAAGAACGGCGTTCTGTACGCCCCGGCAAAAGAGATCATCACCGGTCTGGGCGGCTATTACGCTTATAACGGCGCCAAGCTGGAGATCGCCACACAGACACAGGATCACGCCGTCTATATGCTGGAAAAGAAAAAGAAAGCGCGGGATATCTGGGGAACATGGGCAACAGCCAATGATCAAAAGAACGCGGGAAATTACCGGGCCGCGATCCCCAATTATGAGATCAGTGTCCCCGGTATGCTGGCGGAAAAGAACGATCTGGGCCTCGCCCTTTGCTATCAGCGCCTGGCCATCTGCTATGCCAGAACCGGGAGCTATGATAAAGCCGCGGCATCATTTCAGCGCTCCTCTTATTACTGGAACATCTGCGGCGACGACCAGACAGCTTTGATCACGCACAAATGCGATAAGAACATCCGCGAGGAGATCCGTCTCTTTTGGAAAACGGAAGACGGGGCCCGCTCCGTCGCGACGGCCCACCGGGTAAATTATGAACCGGAACGCGGCGTCGTCTTGGGCTACACCAGCGACGCGACAAACACATACCCCTCGACCAGCGCCAAACAGGCGGGAATGTGGCTCACCTACGCGCAGTACACCGATGACGTTGGACCGGGGACCGCCATCGACCGCAAGATCCAAAGCGTTGCTGACGATACCGTCATTGAGCTGGCCATTGAACCGGGAAAAGGCTGGATCTCTCTCAGCGACGAAACGACCAAAAATTGGGCACTTTATCTCCATAACTGCGGCAAAAAAGTGATGGTGCGCTTTGCCAATGAAATGAACGACTCCTCCAACGGCTGGTACACCTCGAATTACGACACCTACAAAAACGGCTATATTCGATTCGCGAAGGTTTTCCGCCAATACGCCCCGGAAATCCCGCTGATCTGGGCACCGAACTTTTTCCCGGAAAACGTCGTCGATCACTACTATCCCGGCGACGATTACGTCGACTACGTGGGGATTTCCAGCTACATTTTTTCCCGGACTCTCACCGCCGCCGAAATTCAGGCGAACTACGACATTCTCGGGACCGGCAAGCGGCTCGACCGCTGGAGCCAGCAGATCGATTTTCTCTACAACCGCTACGCCTATAAAAAGCCGATCCTCATCTCGGAAGGCGCCGTCTCCTACGTCGATAAGAACGCGGGAGCGCAGATTGTCAACGAAGCGGCGTATCAGATCGGCGATATGTATACCTATCTGCCGATCCGCTACGCGAACCTCAAATACGCTGTTTACTTCAACATCGATAAAGAAAACAAAAAAGAACAGTACCGTTTATCGGATCACGCGGAACTCCTGAACGCCTATAACGGCGCGATTCAAAGCGACAGCTTCCTTTCGGATTTCCGGCAGACGGCGCCGTTCTCCTACGTCCCCCTTGAGGGTCTGACGGAACGGGATCTCCTTCCCGATACGAAGCAGACGCTCTGCGCCTACGTCAAATACGGCGACGACAGCGCCGTTCGCTCCGTTCGTTACAGCGTCAACGGGACCGCCGTCGGCACCGCCGCAGCGCCGCCTTACGAAATCACCTGCGATTTAAAGCCTTACGCGGGTCAGAGAATCAACATCAAAGCGGAAATCCTTGATAAGAACGGCAAAGTCCTCACATCGAAAGTGTTCCGCGTCACTGTGGAAGGTTTTTCCGACGTTCCGGCCAAGGCCTATTTCTGCGACGCCGTTCAGTGGGCCGTCGATCAAAAGATCACCGAAGGCACCTCCAAAACGACGTTCTCCCCAAAGAACGACTGCACCAGAGGTCAGGTCGTCACCTTCCTGTGGCGTGCCGCAGGTTCTCCCGAGCCCGTTACTGCGGAAAACCCCTTCAGCGATATCGCGCCGAAAAACTATTATTACAAAGCGGTGCTCTGGGCCGCGGAAAACGAAATCACCAAAGGCACCTCCGCCACGGCCTTCAGCCCGAACAAAACGTGCAGCCGCGGCGAGATCGTCACGTTTCTGTGGCGGGCCGCCGGCAGCCCCCAAGACGGCAGCGGAACGGAAAATCCCTTCAGCGACGTCCGTGCCGACAAATTCTACTATCAGTCGGTGCTTTGGGCCGTCAACAGAGGCGTCACCAAGGGATCGACGGCGACGACCTTTAATCCGGAAAAAACCTGCACAAGAGCGGAAGTGGTCACCTTTATCTACCGCGACCGGAAATAAACACCGCGCTCACGACAACAAGACCGCTGTTCGGGGAGGTCTGCCATCCCGGACAGCGCGTCGTAAAAAGCGATTTCTCTCGGAAAAAAACCGAAAGAAATCGCTTTTTTTGATTCTCTTTTCAGGAAGAAGCCGCGGCCTGCCCCGTTACAGTCCTTTGGAATAGGCCCGGATCCGCGCCAGAACCCGCTCGGCCTCGCTGCCCGTCAGGATGGTCGGCCGGTAGTCGTTCCGGGTGGTGACGGAAGAGACCCGGCAGGGAATGATCGTTGAAACGTTGTCCCGAACAAGCTCGTCATCGAGGAGCGTGAAGGTCTGCTGGAAGATCATGGTGTCCTTATCGGCGGGGTTTTTATTGCCGCCGAAACAGAAATTGGCCAGACTGTAGACGATGTTTTTCCCTTTATAGACCTCAACGCCCTGCAAAACATGGGGATGATGCCCGAGCACGAGATCGGCACCGTTGTCAACGGCCATATGCGCCAGCCGCTTCTGGGTCATGTTGGGATAATTGGACCGTTCCACGCCCCAGTGGAACGAGACGATCACGATGTCGGCGCCATCCCGCTTTACGGCGTTCAGCTGACGCACCATCTCCCCGCCGCAGCTCATGCCGTAGGGAAGCTCATAAACGCCGATCAGTCCCACTTTCACGCCGTTGACCTCCATCACTGCCCGACGGTCGTAGCCAAAGGTGCGGATGCCGGCGGCTTCGGTGTAACGGATGGTATCGTAATAGCTTTGAAGACCGTAATCACGGCTGTGGTTGTTGGCCAGATTCGCCGCTTCCACGCTCCCCGCCGTCAGAATTTTGACATAAGACGGGTCACCCTTAAAGGCAAAGGTCTTGTTCGCCCGGGCGGTCTGCGTCGTCAGCGTTCCCTCTAAATTAACGATGGTGAGATCGTCCCGGGAGAAAACACCGTAAACATTGGAGAAGAAATAGGCCGGGTTCCCCACATTGGCGTACATGGCCGGAAAGCTCGTGGCGTAAGCCGCGTTCTTATCTTTCCCCAGGGTGCAGTCGCCGGCGGCGCTGACGGTGACGGACACCGGCGCGATGCGCATGGCCTCGATATCCGCGGCGGTGATGCCGTGGTAACGGGCGAGGACCGCCGCCGCTTCCGACCGGGCAATGTTCCGGCGCGGCTCGATATTTCCCTGGTTCGTGCCGAGGAACAGACCGGCGGAGACGGCCCAGGAAAGAGGCGTCCGCGCGTATTCCGAAACAGACGCGCCGTCTTTGAACCGCGTCAGGTCGCCCGGCGCGTAGGTTTCGTCAAAACCCGGCGTTTCCGCTTCGGCGGGAACTTCCGTTCCCTCCGCGGGATCCTCCGCCGCCGCTTCCTCCGTTTCCCCGTTTTCGGCAATGGTCTGTTCATAGAGATACTTTTCATACCGATACAGAAACGCGGCGAATTCTTCCCGGGTGACCGGCTGATCCGGTCTGAATAACGTCTCGGTAACACCGGTGGTGACCCCGGTCTGCCAGGCCCAGCGCACAGCCTCGGCGTACCAGGCCGAATCCGCCACGTCGCTGAAACGGCGCCATTCCGGATAAGCCGGATCATCGCACTCCGCCACCGGAGGACGACCGGCGAGGTTGTAGACGGTCTGCACCGTCATGGCCCGGGACATGGATTCCCCGGGCAGAAAGGACGTGGCGGAAGTACCTTTCATGATACCATGGTCGTAGTCGTATTTCACATAGAAATAATACCAGGAACTGTATTTCACGTCCTGAAACAGTGTGGAGCCGAAGATCCCCGCCGAAAAGGCGAACAGCGCCAGACAGACCGTCAGCAGCGCCGCCGCGGCGGAAATCTTTTTGCAAAGCGTATGATTCTTTTTCATTTTGACCCATCCTTTTCCGGGGAGCGTTCTAAATCGGGTTCATTATTTCAATCTATCTTCATTTTATTATTTCATTCACCGTGTTGTCAATCCAAATTTAAAAACTTCATCGGGTTATTTGCCGTTTTTTTCTCTGCCTTTCCGGGAACAGATCGGAATAAACAAAGATGCCCATTTCCACACGGAAATGGGCAAAAAAAGACTCAATGACCTTTGTGCTTTTCTTTTCGTTTTTGTTGTTTCTGCTGAAACCGACGTTTTTTCTCCGCTTCCCGCTGTTCTTTGGAGACTCTTTCACGCTCCGTTTTCATTTCTTCCCGCCGGGCCTGAAGCGCCTGCTGAGATTTTGTGCCGACGCCGCTGTTTCGCAGCTGCTTTTGAATCTCACGCTGTCTGCGTTTCGGGCGGTCGGCGGCCTGCCGCGCTTCCGCGGGGACAGCGGGGCTGAATTTCAGACCGACGTACCGTTTGAGAATGAAATCCAGTACCTCGTAATCTTTCGGTTCGGCTCCGAACGTCACTTTACAGACGGTCAGTTTTCCGTCACAGACGCGCTCAAACACGCCGACCCAAAAAGGATCCTCAAAAAAAACCGTCAGTTTCTGGTCGATCCTGTCCATAACAATCCCTCCTTTAACGTGTTATGGACAAAGAACGGACAACCCGGGAGGGGCAGGTTACTTACCCTGTTTTACAGGACGGCCGGGCTACCTACCGGCTCTGGCGCTTTTGAAAAGAGGCGCGTTGCGTTTTTATCTTTGTCTTTTATGTATGTTACAGGGCGCTCCGCGCCACGGAGCGCCGGTAAAACCGATACACGGTGAAATTCATTTCCCCTGCGCCAGGGCGGCGCCGAGCCGAAACACGCGCTCTTTCTCCTTTGGGAAAACGGCGTCGTGCCGTTTTTGTTTATGCGCCGGATCAAACAGCGTCCAATGATAGCGGGAATAATCCTTTACCTGCAGGGTATCGCCGCTGATAAAGACTTCCGTCGGGCCGACACTGCTGGTCAGTCCATCCTGATAACGCCGGATCATATCCGCCGCGGCGCCGGAGCGGTATCCTTCTTCCGGCATGTTGCTGGTCATGATAAAGAGCGCGGGGGTTTTGCTTTCGTGGTAGTGCCACCGCTCTTTTTGATAGGTAAGGTTCTGGAACACCAGCCGTTCATAGAGCGCGATAAATCCCGCGTTCGGCTGGCCGAGATAGTTCGGCGTACCGATGATGACGCCGTCCGCTTCGCGGATCGCCCGCAGGACCGGTTCCAGACCGTCTTGATAGACGCATTTTCCCTCGTTGGGCTCACGCTTACACCTGAAACAGGAAATACAGCCGCTGTATTTCTCCAGACGGCAAAGATCGAAATATTGGATCTCCGCGCCGGCGGAGGCCGCGCCCGCGGCGGCTTCCTTCACCAGGGTCGCCGTGTTCCAATTCGTTCTGGGGCTTGTATTGATCGCGGTAATTTTCATTTGTTTAAACCTGTCCTTTCACCGATTCAGCCGAGGCCTATTCTTTGATCTTCATATTGAGCAGCGCTTTATTGAGCAGTTCCCGAAGGAGATTTATTTCTTCCTCCGAAAGTGGGACGCACCCCCGCATCGCGGCGGGTACAGCCAACGCTTTTTCTTTGAGGGCGCCGCCTTTTTCCGTCAGCTCGATCATCAGTTTTCGTTCGTTGGTATCGGGGCGGATCCGCTCAACAAATCCCTGTTTTTCCAACCGTTTCAGCAGCGGCGCCAGGGTGCCGGAATCAAGGCACACCTTCTTCCCGAGCTCCCCTTCGGTCATACCGCCGAATTCCCAAAGCACCATCATCACAATATACTGGGTATACGTCAGGTTCAGCTCTTCCAGCGGCTTCCGATACCGCCGGACGATTTCTTTCGCGCAGGCATAGAGCGGAAAGCAAAGCTGATTCTCAAGGCGAATCCCTTCATATTCTTGTTTCATCCGAGTGTTCTCCATTCCGCGAAGCGTCAGCCACAACGGCGGCTGATTTCCCGCCGGGCTTTTTCGATGAATTCCGCCACGGTATAACCGGCGGTCTGATCCGTCGCCCGGTCTCTCACGGAGATGGTGCCCGCCGCGGCTTCCTTCTCGCCGACGATGATCATATAGGGCACTTTATCTTCCTGCCGCGCCTCGCGGATCTTATAGCCGATTTTTTCATTGCGGTCGTCCAGTTCGGCCCGAAGCCCCTCGCGGCGGAGGGCTTCGTATACTTCCCCGGCGTAGGACGCGCTCTTTTCGGACACGGGCAGCACTTTGACCTGAACCGGCGCCAGCCACAGGGGGAAGATCCCTTTCGTCTCTTCAATCAGGTAGGCCATGAACCGATCCAAACTGCCTAAAATCGCCCGGTGCAGAACGACGGGGGTTTTTTCGCCGCCGTCTTTGTCGGTATAGGTCAGGCCGAATTTCAGCGGCAGGCAGAAATCGAGCTGGCAGGTGGAAAGGGTATATTCCGCGCCGACGGCGGGCTGTACGTTGACATCGAGTTTGGGTCCGTAAAACGCCGCTTCCCCGATTTCCTCGGTGAAGTGAATGCCCAGATCCGTCAGCACTTCCCTTAGGGCGCTCTCCGCCTGTTCCCACATGGCGTCATCCTGGTGATATTTCACCTTGTCATCGGGATCGCGCAGCGATAAGACACAGCGATAATCGGTGATGCCGAAATCGCCGTAAACGTCGAAAATCAGATCCACGACGCGGCCGACTTCCTCTTTGATCTGTTCCGGCGTCACAAAAAGATGAGCGTCGTTCTGACAGAAGTGACGGCCACGTTCAATACCTTTCAGCGTACCGCTGGGCTCAAAGCGAAAATCATGGGCGATTTCCCCGATGCGAATGGGAAGATCCCGATAGGAATGGGGCTGGTTGGCGTAGATCATCATATGGTGCGGGCAGTTCATGGGGCGCAGCACGAACTGATCGCCCTCCACGTCCATGACGGGGAACATATTTTCCCTGTAATGATCCCAATGGCCGCTGGTGCGGTAGAGATCGACCGTTCCCACACAGGGCGTCAGCACGTGCTGATAGCCGAGGGCGCGTTCCTTTTCCTTGATATAGTCTTCCAGCTGCTGCCAGACCGTATACCCTTTGGGCAGGAACATCGGCAGTCCCTTCCCGATCAGGTCGTCGGTCATGAACAGTTTCATTTCCCTGCCGATGCGGCGGTGATCCCGGGCTTTCGCCTCTTTGACCGCGGTTTCATAGGCGGCGAGCTCCTCCTGGGTGCGGAAAGCGACGCCGCTGACGCGGGTGAGCATTTTGTTGTTCCGGTCGTTTTTCCAGTAAGCGCCGGAAATCGCCGTCAGTTTGAAAGCCTTGAGAGCTTTGGTGTAGGTCAGATGGGGGCCGACGCACATATCGATATAGTCCCCCTGCTGATAGAAGGTGATCACCTCATCCTCAGGCAGGTCGCCGATGTGCTCGATCTTATAGATCTCGCCCCGCTCCCGCATCAGTTGGACCGCCTCGTCCCGAGGCAGGGGGAAGACCTTAAAGGGGAGGTTCTCTTTGACGATCTTCCGCATTTCCTTTTCGATGGCGGGGAGATCTTCTTCGCCGATGGTCCGGTCGCCCAAATCAATATCGTAATGGAAGCCCTTTTCCGTCGCCGGTCCGTAAGCGAAGCGGGCGTCGGGATAAAGCCGCCGGACGGCCTGGGCCATGATGTGGGCCGCCGAATGGCGGAGCACCTCCTGTTCCATCTCTTTGGGACATTCCGCGGCGTGACCGTCGTTATAGAGTATTTTCATTTTTTGAGCGCTCCTTTGTTCATCCTTTTTCGTCCTCGATGATATAGGCTTCCACGATTTCACCGTAAAAGCAGATATGGTCATCCGTCTCAACGGAATAGAATTTCTTCCTTATGTCCGCACCGAGACGGGCGGAGGTCTGTTCCTCCCGATAGAGCAGACGGCATTCCAGCGTCAGCGGAAATTCCCTGATCCCCGGCACGGAAATGATTTCCGGCTCTTCCAATGTGAAACCCGCCGCCGCGATTTTATCCATATCCCTGCCGCTTTTGGTGCCGCAGACAGAAAACGCGTGTTTATCAAAGGCTCCGAGGGGAACGTTCACGGTGAATTCCGGGTTCCGATCCAGCATCTCACGGGTATAGCGTCTGTCCCGAACATAGGCGATAAACACCGGTTTTTCCCAAACGCGGCCAAGCGTTCCCCAGCCGATGACCATGGAATTCACCTGATCCCCGGCTTTTGTCGTCAGAAGGATGCCCGGGCACATCGCTTTGATGATATCATTGGCGTAATCCGTCACATCGATTTTTCTTTTCATTATACAATCTTCCCTCCTTTGCTGTCAAAGCAAACTTATTCCAATAGAGAACAGACCGTCCTCACGGAGAAGACGGTCCGGATCGTTTCCTTTTTACGCTCTGAGCGCCGAGACCGGCGCGGTTCGGCAATACCGAATTCCCTTGACGCGGCGGCCTGTTCTCAGCCGTTTCTCAGAGCTGCCGGAGAAGCCAATTCTGCTCCCCGATGCGCTCAATCATTTCCAGCTGACCTTCGCCCCAGTACATATCTTCTTCCTCGTCCTGATAGTATTTCTTTAAAATATCAAAGGTCATGTAGTCTTCCCTGGCGGCTTCCACGATTTCTTTCAGCCAGGCGAGACCGTCTTTGGAGACCTGCAGATCGTATTTCAGCCAATCGACGGGGTTTTTGCAGAGCGGCGCTTCCTGTTTCGCTTCCAATTTGACGTCGCAGCCCAGATCGAGGAGCCGGTCAACGCACTGATCGACATAGCCCCGTTCCTCGGCGGCGTGTTCCGCGTATTTGTCCGCCAGTTTTGAGAAGCCTTCGGCCGCGAAAATCCGCGACTGGAGCTGATGCCCGTCCGCCTGCTGGGAGAGACCGGTTACGATGGATTGAAGACCCGCGATTACTTTTTCGTTTGCCATGAGAATACCTCCGTAAATCAATTCTTATTGCGCGCTGTTTCATTGCGCGCAACATCATTTACTATTTTATCGGAGCGCGGAGATATTTCAATTCAGAATCGCGGCTCAATCTCTCATAATGATAGATTCAAAGCGAATTCTCTCATTCTATGATGAGATATGGACGAAGCGGCGCCGGCAGAGCGTTTTCAAATACTTCCGCCAGTTCCTCAGGGCCCGCCTCGTAACGGCCGAGGATCCATTCACAGGTCAGCCGCACCGTTCCCAGGCAATAGACGCGGAGAACCATTTCCGTCTTTTCATCCGGCGTTTCTTCGCCGATGGCGCGCATCACGTGCTTTTTTAAATAGCAGTAATTGATTTCCGTCATGTGATGCACAAAGGAATCGAGTCCGCTGGTATGAAGGAGCAGATTGGTGAGATATTCTTTTCGTTCCTGATAATAGTTGGCGCCGTCGATCAGCGTTTCTCGCCAGGAATATCCCTCCGACCCGATCCGATTCATGATTTCCTCCACGCCGCGGGCGTAGTCCCAGGCGATGAGATCGTACTTGTCTTTGAACTGCCGATAGAACGTCGCCGGGGAATAGCCGCCGTTCGCGGCGATATATTTGATCGTGATCTTATCGATTTTCTTTTTCTGCGCCAGCTCCCGAAAGGAATCCGCCAGAATATCTTTGGCCGTTTTTCTTTTCATCGAATCGTTTCTCCCAAACAAATCAGGGCTGTCGGGGCGCTTTCGCCTGAACCGTGCAAAGGAGCCGTTCCCCCGCTCCCGAAACAAGGAGGCCCCTGCCCCTTCAATCCTTTACTGAGTCAATCATAACACATTTTTCCTTTGTTTTCCATTGTTGGAAATGACATCGCCGGAAGACCGCGGCGGTTTTCCCATGATATCGATGCCGGAGATTCGACCGCATGCGTCACGGTCTATAAAAAACTTCCCGCCGTGAACCCGATCGTTCACAGCGGGAACTCTTTTGACGCTGTTTTTCTATTACCTTTAACCCGTCATAATTCAGTCTTCTCGTACCCGGAAAGGTCGGGCAGTTCGAAGGTGCCGGCAGGGATTTCTCCCGACATTTCCTGTATGATCTCGGTACTCTCAATCACCAGATCGCCCCAGGTCGTCTTCGTATATATCGCGAATACATCCCCGTCTTTCAGATAGAAACGTTCAACCGTAGAACTGTCACCGGATTCTTCCAATTCGGGATAATTGTACTCGTAGTATTCGTATTCCGCTTTGTCGTCCGTCTGCTCGCTGTAAATCGGTACAGCTTCCGTCCCTGTCCCCGTAAAGCTCCGGCCGGACAGGTTGGTCCCGTTCTTTATGGCGTCATCATATTGTTCGGCCGCCGATTCGGCCATATCGCTCATATCCTCTTCCATATAGGTCTTGGAGTCTTCATTGAGCGAAAGGATCTTGCCTTCAATCGAGTATACCCTTTTGGTTTCGTCCTCTTCATAGGTGTTGATCCCGTCGACCGCTTTGATTTCATGACTGACATAGGACATTCCCGCGATGTACATGTCAGCCTTCCTGTAGTAGCGGTTCGTCGCGAGAATATTCAGATAATCGCAGTCCGGCATATCCTGAAGCCCGAGCCACGCGTAGGGATGCACCGCGTCCCCAACGTTTTCCGCGCCTTCATCCGCGGTATTCAGGATATTTTCATCCGTTCCGTCCTCAGCCGACGGATCGGACGAAGAGCCGCATGCGGCCAGCACGAAAACAAGCACAGCCGTCATAAAGATGATCAGATTTTTTTTCATAACATACCCTCCCGATAAAGATAAGTTTTTCAGCAATCCTTGCGCGTTTACAATACCTGTCACAGGGTGTTCCCCAAAGCAGTTCTTTATCGTCGATTCCGTTCGTCCGCCCTCAGTTTTCGTCCGCCGGAGGCGTTTCGGACTCCACGCCTTCCGCGCTCTCGATCGTTCCGTCCTCATTCACGGTAACCGTCACGATGTACGTAAGTCCCGCTCCGGTACCGTCCCAGCCTACGGGCGTCGTGCAGATGATCCGGGAGGTTCCGGCGCCTTTTCCCTCGAATCCGGCTTCCAGCGTACCGATGGCATTCCCCTCGGTGACCTGGCTGCCGGCAAGGTGGAAGACACGGTGCAGCGAGTAACCGATCACGGAGTCATCCTCCGGACGCGTTGTCCACTCGCACCCCGTGCTCTGATTCTCTCCAAGCATGATCGTAAGCTCCGTACCCTCCCATGACACATCACGAAGATGCTCATAATCCGTGTCGTCACCGGCTCCGCAGGCTGCCGTCAGAACCGCTGACGCGCAGACTGCCGCCGTGAGCAGCAGTAAAATCATGACTCTTTTCATGCTGTCCTCCTTAACTCCTGAGCTCAGACAGCGCGGGGAAACGATTCACCGCCGTCCGGCCCGGAATTATGAATTATTTCGATTTTATTATAGCATAGGCGGCTCCCGCATAACAGAGGTGTCATTGTTCTGGCACATTTGACATATTTGGCACACCGCGCTATGATATTGACAAAACCAAAAAAATTGGACAGGGAGGATCGGGAGCCATGCTTTCAGACCGAATCAGCGCAGCACTTGAAACAATGGACGTCACCATCAGCGACGTCGCGCGGGCGGGAGGATGCACTCCGTCGAATCTCAACAGGGTCAAGAACGGAGTGCGGACGCCGCCTCCCTCAAGCCCGACGATTCGACTTCTTACGGAAGGATTCATGCGGCTCGCGGCTGAGAGATATATGACCGGCGAGCTCATGAAACTCTGCGGCGCGAGTTTAAGGGACAGCAAAGAAGACTTTCGGTCAAAGCTGATACAATGGCTGTATGAGGATGAACCCCCCTATATCAGACCGTATCGGAAACGGGAGCCGGGGAGCCCCGGTGAAGACCATCCGGAGTCCTTGCCCGCCGTTGAATTCTCCAAACGATTGGATCTGCTCATGAAGACCGCCGTAATCAGCAACCGCAGACTGGGCCGTGAATCGGGCCTGGACCCGTCATACATCAGCAGGCTCCGTCGGGGCGAACGCATACCGAGATATCAGTCGCCTTATCTGACGCGGATCTGTCGGATCCTTCGCGACAGCGTCGCGGCAGAGGGGAAACTGGCGGAGCTTTCCGGTCTCACATCGATTGCTCCGGCGGAGCTTTCGGATAAAGACGGCGCCGACACACTGAGAAGATGGCTTTTCGGATACGGCGCCGTAACAGGGTATATGGCGGCCGATGAGCTCATGGGGACCATCGCGTCCATTGATAAGCTGATCCATAAGGCCCACGCGGCCGCTTCTTCGGAGCATGACATAGAGCGAATCATCGGGGAAGCGGAAAAAAGCGGCGGCGGGACCGTTTTCGGCAATGAGGAGAAATATTTTGGTACCGGCAGACTCAGGACCGCGGTAACGCGGTTCCTCGCGGAAATGATAAAAAACGGCGAAAAGGAACTTCTGCTGTACTCCGATCAGCCGATGGACTGGATGGAAGGAGATTTTCGTCAAGTACTGACAGCGCTTATGGCCGAGCTCATCAAAGAAGACGTGAAGATAAGCGCGCTCCACAGCGTCAATCGCTCGATAACGGAACTGGTATTCGCCGTAGAATGGTGGATGCCGCTTTACCTTTCCGGCAAGATCGTATCTTACTACTGTATGCCGAGCGCGGGCAGAAGATTCTCTCACACGCTGTTCATCCGTCCCGGCGCGGCCTGCGTCGCCGGAACAAGTGTCGTCGGCCTTGAAAGCCGGACTGTATACAGTTACAGTACGGACAGTGAAGTTACCGCGCTCGCGGAAGAATCCTTCAGGTCTCTCCTTCAAAATTCCGGCACCCTGGTCGGGATCAGCGACTCCGGCGAAGAGACGCCGGAAGATGACGGCTATATACAGACGGATAAAGTGATGGTAAAGGTCACTCCCGATCAGGTGATGATCAGACGGACCGAGCCTCCGTACCTGATGTTCACCTTCACGCACCCGATGATCGTAAGCGCGTTCAGAGCTTATATGAATTCGAGATAACGAAAAAGCGCTCCCCGTAAATCGGACAGCCGCGCTCCTTCCGAAAAGCGAACACTCAGCCTCGCCCTCCCCTTTTCCGGCGGTCAAAACGATGGTCACAGCAATAAAAAAAATTCCGGGGATACCGCTTTCATCACGGCAAACTCCTCGGAATCCTTTGATTACAAACCCTTTACGAACCCTGAAAATGTGCTCTCCGCCGCCGATGCACTGATCGGCGGCGGGGAGCGTCGTTTCGTTCAGAAAATCTGTCCCGGCAGTTTCAGTTTTTCTTTTGGCGGGAACTCCTTGTCGAAGGCCTCTACATCGGCCTCATCCACATAGTAACCACGCGGCGTCTGATATACGCCGGCAACGCCGTCGAGACAGCCCGGCATCAGTTCTTTGCAGAGAAAGAAGGAAGCGTCGGCGCCCTCCGGCAGATCGTGATAGCGAATGCCGAATTTGGCGGCGTAATCAAAGCCGCTTTTGCCGTAAAAAGCGATGCTGCCTTCAAACAGAACCGCGCCGTACCCCAGCCCGGCCGCTTTTGCCAGCGACTCATCCAGCAGTTTTTTGCCGTACCCTTTGCGTTTCAGCTCGGGCGTGATCCCGATGGGCCCCATGGTCAGGACAGGGATCGTCCTGCCGTCGTCCGCGTCGATCACGGTCCTCATGAACACGTTCTGTCCGATCAGCCGGCCGTTCCGCTCCAAGACGAGATCCAGCTCCTTTACGAAAGCAGGATCGTCCCTCAAGACATGGAGCACATAATGCTCGCTGCAGCCGGGACGGTAAACGTTCCAAAACGCTTCCCGGACAAGGTTCTCAACGTCTCTGTATTCTTCTCTTTTTTCCAAACGAATGACGCAGTCATTTGTATTCATTCTTTTTCCTCCTGAAAATTGTTGACTTCAATTGCCTCGCGGCGGGAGGTTTGTTCGATTGCCGGCAAACCTCCCGGTCAGCCCGCAATCTCCGGTGTGTTGTACTTTTTCAAACAGCACGCTCCTTAAAATAATATAATATTGAATCAGGCCGAAAGGCCGGATTATCTTTTCTTTTTAACCGCTATATCTTCCGCTGAAACAGCCCGTGGCGGTTGCAATACGCGTAAATCCGCCTGACACGGTTAATTTTGAACCTCGCTTCGGCGTTCCCTTCCGGATACAGCTTCACGAACTGAACGCCCTGATCCGACACGGCGGCGAGGAACGAGATATAGTGATCCTTTGTCATCGGATGATCCAGCGTAACATAGGATTCATCTTCCACGATCTCCACGCGGACAGCGTGCGCCGCGTCCGCCGCCTCGGGTTCCGCCGGCGGCAGGATGATGCCGCAGCAGCTGATCACCGCTTCGCCGGTGGTCTGAATCACATTGCCGCAGACCGGGCAGACATAAAATTTGCCTTTGACCATGTTCGAAGCGCGGTTCCGATTTTGGATATCCTCACCGGAGAGCAGCTCGATGACGGAAATATCAAGCGCCTTTGCCAGCGGTTCAAGTAAAGTGATATCGGGAAAGCCCTGCCCCGTTTCCCATTTGCTCACGGCCTTGCCGCTGACGAAGAGTTCCTCCGCCAGATCCTCCTGGGTCATCTTCTTTTTTTCACGGAGTCTGCGGATCACGGCTCCGGTTACGTATCTGTCCATTCCGTTCGCCTCCTTACGCTTCGATACTACCACATGGCTTACAAGAAAGCTACCTACGCATCGTGGAGCCGATAAACCGCCGGAGACAGCTCCGTTCAAAGGACGCCTCATCGCGGGGCCTTTCCCTCAGCCAAAAGGCAAAAACCGGCACAGCAGAAACGACAGCGCGAAACCGCAGAACAGCGAGACGGCCAGCTGCTTCGGGGTTTTGTAAAGAACAGCCGCCGCGCCGACGAACACCAAAGAATAGAGCAAGCCCCTGAAAGAAACGTAAAAGAGCCCTATGGAAAAACACGCGGCCGCAAAGACGGCGATGATCCCGATATCCAGAATCACGGCGGGCGCGCCCTCCCCTTTCGCGTACCAGCAGAGCGCGGCCAGGAACGGCGAAAGCAGGGTGACGCCGTACCAAAACATCATATAGGACGCGGGGTTGAAACCGCCGAAAAGGATCGAGCAGATGTGATAGGAAGCGCACATCCCCGCGAAAAAGGCGAAGACATTCAGAGCGGCTCTCCGGGCGGATGCGCTGAACACAGCGATGGCCAGCGCCGCCAGCAACCAGACGGCAAAATCGGAAAAGAAATTGCCCAAATCGAACGTTTCAATCAGCCTGTGCCACCATATGCCGCCGTTGAGTTCAAGACAGTCCAGACACTTTGAAAAAGAGCCGAGCGCCATCCCGATGATAAAAACACCTGCGAGGATCAGCGCCGTTTTTTTCTTCCCCATCTTTCCGGGCACGCGTATTTGATTCAGTCTTTCTTTATTCATGGTCATACCTTGTCATACCTTATTTTACAGGGACCGCGCCGGATGCCCGTTCCTTCGGATGAAAAAGTGTCAGCATTTATCCCCGCCGCCCACGGAACAGCGGGGCACGGAGAAACGGCGGTTTCGTCTCATAGCCAAAAAGAGAAGATGACAAGCGCGTAAAACACGACAACATAGAGCGTTGCCAGCCAGTCCAAAACGCCGATCACTCTGACGGACCGGTCGCTCCCGGCGATACGCCGGCCCAAAAAGAAAAACGCGAAGCCCAAAAAAGCCAACAGGAAAGTGACCGCGATGACCGCTCCAACAATCCCTGAGCCAAAAGAAGATACGGCCAGGAAATAGGAAACAGGCGCGGAAACCACCGGTATCAATTCTGCAATTATCGCAACGGTCTTTTTTCTCATTTGTAATTTCTTCTCAGTCTGTTTCGATATAGCGGACGAAGAAACCGCTCCAAACAGAGCAGTTCAGAATCATTCAAAACAATCTCGAGGGAACGAGGCACCGCTATATCCTTATAGAAGTCCATTTGCCGGACCGAAAGCGCAGCATACAAAGGAAACAGCGGAAGAACTGATCGGCCATGACACCGCACCAAACCCCCGCGACTCCCATACCCAGCACATTGCCGAAGACATACGAAACACCGGTCCGGACGATAACAACGGAAAACAGGGCAGCCATCGTTATATACCTGATATCGCCGGCGCCGCGGAGACATCCGGCATAGACAACCATGATAATCTGGAAAATGACTGTCAGAATCAGGCATGGCATTAACTGAATTCCAATGGCGATGATCTCCGCTTCCTCAAAAAACAGCGCGTACAGCGCCGATGCGCTGACCCACAGCAAAAACGCCAGCACAGCGGAAACGCCGAGACCAAAATCGCGGCAGATTCGGCCGTATTCCGCCGCCAGACGAGGCTTATTTTCACCCAAACTGCGTCCGACCAAAGCGACGGCTGCCGCCTGAAGGCCATCGCCGAACGCGTAGGAAATGACAAGAATGTTCATTGCGACCTGGTGCGCGGCCATGGCGTAGTTCCCGCACGCGGCCGCCAAAATCGAAGTCGCGACAAGGCCGACACGAGTCAGCACCTGTTCAATAGAGATCGGCCATCCGAGGCGGAAGATCGCGCGCAGATCATTTCGGCTTGTACGAATCCTTTCTCCCAAAATCAGCGGGATGCTGAGGAATCCATCCTTTTTCAACAGAGAAGCTATGCTGATGACACACCCGACAGCCGTACCGATGACCGTCGCCGCGGCGGCACCGCGTATTCCCAGCGCGGGAAAGCCCATATGCCCGCCGATCAACAGATAATCGAAGACAATATTTACAATATTGGCCGCCATATTCGTGCGCATGGTAATCTTTGTATTCCCGGCGCCTCGCTGGGCCGCGTTGATCACCATCTGAATACAGGAGAACACCATACAGCCCATGACGATCCTATAATAAGAAGTCGCCGCCGCATGCGTTTCCGATGTCGCGCCGCACGCGTTCATAATGGCCGGAGCGAAAAGAAACAGCAGGGTGCTCATGGCGGCGGACAGCAAAATCACCCATAAAATCGCTGTCAGTGTCAATGCGTTTGCCCCTATTCTGTTTTTCTGCCCGTTTCGTCTGGCAACAAGCGTCGCGACCGCGATATTGACCGCGTAGAACAGTGTGAAACCGGCGTATTTGGGCTGATTTGTCAGCCCAATCGCGGCAACGGCATTCGCGCCCAAGGAGCTGACCATAAAAGAGTCTATAAACCCGATTACGGCAGTAAACAGCGATTCCGCGATGGCGGGCGACGCGATTCGGAGTGTTTCCGCCAGCATGTCCCTTTTTATTGTCATTGTTATTTTCCCTGCAAATAGTGGATTTACAGATTTGTTATAAACAGACCCAAGGATTCCGCCCCTTGGATTCAAGCCGCTTTCTTATTTTTCTGCTCTCTTTTTTACCGCCAGACAGTAACCTATACCGTCCGGCGCTTCCATACGGTGTTCGGATTCTTTGATATTATGATTCTGAAAGAACGCTTCCGTCGCTTCGTCATCATTCAGATGCTCATAGATCAGGAACCCCGCTTCCGAAAGCATATCTTCCAGCTCATCGTAGGAATAGACCGCTTTCATCGGTTCCCCTGCCGCCGCGGCAAGTTCACGGCCGCGCCGGCTTACGGACCCGTCCTTGGAGAAAGGATAGTCAAAACAGATGGAAGATCCTTCGCGCCAAAGGGCGGATATCCAATTGATGAGGCGCGCGAAGTCTTCGTTGGAGAGATAATAGCTGATGCCGAGCAAACTGCCAAAGGCTCTCCGATTCACGTCAAATCCCTTTTTAATCAGCTCCTCTTTCCAAAAAGGACGGGAAAGATCGCAGCCGATGGACTCAACCCGGCAAAGGGGCGCGAAGTCTCCGCGGGCGATTCGTTTTTGTTTATCCGCCATCATCTCCGGTCGGTCCAATTCAAACACCGTTAGTTTTCGGTTTTCGGTACGGAGCGCAAACGTATCATATCCGCAGGCAAATAGAACGATCTGATCGCAGCCGATCCTTACGGCGTTATCAATCGCCCGCTCGCAAAAGGCGCTTCTTGCCAGAACGGGCGGCGCGAGCTGATGATCGACGATCAAGCGCAGCGCGTCGTCTTTCGACCCCTTAAAACCCGGCGCGAAATAGGAAATGCCCTCGGACATGTTCCGTGAAATCCCGGCATACTCCTCTTCTGTCAGCATTTTTTCCGCGAGCCGATCCGCGAAAATCCATTCCGAATGATGCCGATAATGATACGACCTTGCAAAGGCGCTGATAAGAGCGGTCATATGTTCCATGTTCAAAACCTCCTTTTTCCGTGTTGATATCTAAATCATACAGCGTGTTTCAGGAGATTACAAGTCTTGAAAAATCGGTGTTTTTATGGTAATGTGACCGCAAAAAGCTTTCGAACGGGCAATCCAAAGAAGCCGTTCTTTTGGAGGAAGAACGGAATGGCTTCCTGTTTTGCGCCGTGTGCCGCTTCAAGCCGGCGCGTGATTCTCTCAGCCGGTATAGGCGTCCTCGGCACTGTTTTTAAAATTCTGCTTCGCCAGCCACTCTTCCTCTTCCGGCGTCTCCGGCAGGTCGATCCGCTCGATCTTAAAAATGACCGGCCTCGTCCCGTCATTGCAGCAGGCGATCATCACGCGCTCGTCATTCGTCCACTTATGCATGATGGAACCGCCCTGCAGCGCCGTGTATACATAGCGGCTGACGGCGTCCCAGGCCTCGCCGCAGAACCGGCCGTTCATCAAATGATAGAAATCATCTTGTTCCGCCGTGCGCTTCAAAATGAAGGTATCGCCCGCTTTAAAACAGGGGCACGGCCCCGACTTCGGGTCGGCCAGATATTTCTCCTGTAGTTCCGGAAACACCTTCGTTTCCAAAACCGTTATCTTACATTCGTAACGCATTTTTTGTCTCCCGTTTTTTAATCAACAGAAACGGCTCCGATTGAGCGTTCCGACAAAACCGCCTTTTTTTATGCCGTTTTATCTCGACACCACCAGCGTGAGCATCACCAGATCCTCATCCCCGGTGTTGATGATGCTGTGCTCCGAACCCTTTGGACAGATGTGCATGACGCCGGGTTTCAGTTCTTCTTCCGCGCCGCCGCAAATGGCCCGGCCGGTTCCGGACAGAATATAGTTCATATCGTCCCCGGACGTCTGCGTATGCGCTCCGATGCTCCCGCCGGGGTGAATCGCTGTCGGTACGATGCGGTATTTCTCGTCGCTGTACATTTTTGCCGACATCGTACCGGTACCGCCGTTCATGCCCGGGATCGTTCTTTCTTCTATTTCGTTAAAATCGATGATCATGCTGTTAACCTCACTCTATGTTGATTGGAAAATACTTTCTCAGCTTTACACCATCGGGGGTAATTTCAAAATTCGCCTGCCATGTCTCCACGCCTTTCGACACGCTTTCGGACACTGTCGCTTTGACTTCCTCATAGTTGGTGCTCCGCTCAACGATCCGAAAGCCGGGATTGTCATAGAGAAAGACCACCAGCATGATGGCGCGTTCGCGCTCTTTAAGGCTTTTCCCCAGTTCCGCCATGTGCCGCTGCATCCGTGTCGTCAACGAAAACGGCGCGGCTTTTTTTGTTTTCACCCACGCAGGGATCTCCGTCTGCAAATGCTGCAGCGGTGTTTTGACTTCAAGATAGGTATTTCCGACCAGGAAATCCAGTTTTGAGTCGCCGAGAAAGGTCTCGCGCCGCACCTCATGGCAGGCGCCGACCATCTCGGCGAAACCGCCGTTTTTAAGATAATGCTCCACATAGCGGTTGGCGGCGTTTTGATTGATGCCGATCCATGTTTTTTCGTCGTCTTCCGGTCGGTCCAGCGAAACGGCCTCGACCGTGTAGGGCGTCTTACGTTTCGGCTCTGTACTTTTTGACAACAGACAGGGCCTCCCGGCGAGGTCCAGGTTGCCGACTCTGCCGGTGGTCGGACAATGGCAGGATACGCCCGCCTGTCCGTCCACACTGACCGCCATTGTGAACTGGCTTTTTCTTTTTTCGATGATCCCTTCCGCCAGCGGACGCTCAAATACAAAATCCATATTTCATCTCCTGTTTGGCTTGATCCGTTCAAAATTGTTGTTCCATAGTTCGCCTTGAACCGTTCTTTCGGGAGCATGGGCGTAAAAGACCCGTTTCGGATGAAAAGAGAGGAGATGCTCCCAGTCTTTCTTCAAAGAAACGTTATCTTCATAGGCCTCAATGTACTCAAAGGGCTCAAGATCCCCGACAAAGCAGTCCCCGTCGTCCAAAACGAGGGAGACGCTGTCCGGGCTGTGGCTCGGGGTGCGAAGAATTTCGCCCGCTATGCCGAGCCGGGCGAGAAAATCCCTGCTCTCCCCGAGGGAAATGACCGTCGCATTCGCTTCGTTAATCGGAACAAAGGGCAGGCCATCCCTTTCAAAAAGTCGGTCAGAAAAATGAAGCGATTCCCTTTGTACGTCGATCAGCAAAAGACGGACGCCCTGATTCATGAGCTTCCCGATGAGCCCCATATGATCGGGATGATAGTGCGTCGCCAAAACGTATTTTATATCTGTTACCCTAACGCCGTTCTTTTTCAGCGCTTTATAAAAAGCGGGCAGCGTTCCGGCATAGTCGGTATCCACAAGCAGACCGCTGATAAAGAAGGTATTCGTGTTTCCGTACTTCAACTTTTTCATAGGCTTTATTCCGGCCGGCCCCGGTTCTTTTGGTTCGTCCGGCAGACCGCTTTATCGGGAAATGAGTTTTAAAAACTTCCTGTCGTTCATCTGCTCGTTTGTCAGATATTCGCCGTCGTGAAACAGCGCGTAGGTCGTGACAGGCGTCGGCGCGTTCCGCGCCTCGTCCTTGCTTTCAAGACGGATCGCTTTGAAGGGAATGTGACGTTCCTCGGCTGTCCGCGCGACGATGGGCACATACTTCGCGTTAAAGGGGCACTGATTTGTGTAGTAGAGCACATAGCCTTGTTCTTCAACACGCGGATTTTTGGCGCATTCTTTGAATTTCGGCTTTTCGGCGTCGTCGGAAAAAGGCAGGTACCAAAGCTGAATGCCGTTCGCCGCTTCGTCACAAACGGTAAAGCCCTTGTATTTCAAATACTTCGGGTCGGCGAGGAACGGCTTTTTCTTCGCCGCGGAGAGAACGCAAAGTCCCTTTTTGCCTTTTCCCCTGCTGTCCTCAATACAGGCGCCGAGCAGGTCGTTTGAATAGCCGTGCCCCTTAAACGAACCGGATACCCAGAGGCAGTCGATATACATATACCCCTCCGCCGAAATCGGGTTCCACGCGTTCTCGGCGGGGATATACTCAATAAAGCACTTTCCGCGCTCCGCGCTTTTCAAAAAGACGAGTCCGTCGTCGAAGCGCTCCGCGAGCCACGCTTTTTTCGACTTTACCTGAGCGTCCCCGCTGTTCGATATGGCGCAGCAAATATGTTCTTTTTCCAAATTCTCTTTTGTAACTTTTACGTATTCCATCGGAGCGTCTCCTCTATTCATCCGAATCCACTGATTTTACGCGTCCTTTTCGGTTTTAAAACCCGAAAGCGGTGAGATAACACATCGTACAGAAGCTGGCGATGCCGAACCAGACGGCGAGGCTGACCGGCGGCTTAAACAACAGCCGCAGCACCGTTTTCACAATATCCTTCTTCGTCAAATTCGGATTCCGCTTTTCCCGGTATCGCTTCTTCGTCCCGTCCGGCAACAAGATATAGATCCAAGGTCTGTCATACAGACTAATCCGCCCGAACTTCAGCAGATAGATCGGAATCACCGGCACAAAGACGCAGAACCAGACGGCGCTGCCGCCGAGTTCCAGTTCGGAAAAGTGAAAACCGTTCAGGAAAAGGGCAACAATGACCGGCAGGAACAGCACCGCCAACGCCGCCAGGATCATCCCGACAAAGCGCAGGGGCGACGAGAACCGGATCTCCACTTCTTCCCGCTTTCCGTTCAGCGTCTTAAAAAAGATCGGCGGCGTGATGTGCCGCTCCGGCGGCGTCGTTTTCGTCAGTTTGCCGTCGACCCCCCGGACAAAGGATTCGTCACCGGAGGTAAAGATCTTTCTGCCGCGCTCCACGCGGAATTTCAGCCGATCCGTGTCACTGTACGCGGCCAGGGTGACGATGAATGCGAAAAACGCGAGGGCGCCGGTGAAAAAAAGACTTTCTTGGAGGCCGACGCCAAAGAGGGAAAACCCCAAAAAGGAGACGAGACCGATGGCGGCCGTGGCGAAAACGGATTTCAGCCACCACGGCAGGAAAAAGTAATGCGATTCTTTTATGGCACGGACGCTGACCTTCCCCGTCTGTCCGTTGACCGCCGCCATCAAATCACCGTCGGCGAGATAATAGACCGGCAGCAGCGCGGGCATCCTGACGACATTTGAAACGTCGGTTTCGACCTGTACCGCCTCGGTTTCCAGCACCTTGCGGACGGTGGGCGCGTAAGATTCGCCGACTTCCTCACGGACACGTTTTTCCAGCTCTTTGCCGGGAATATGATCGGTCTTCAGATGATGTCCCGCGACATATGCGAAATCAAATTCCGTCAGCTCGTCCAGATCAAAAGGCTCCATCGCGTCCAGCAACAGATTATCAAGCTGTTCGGAACAGTTGACGAACACCTCGTCGATGAATCCGCCGCAGCTGTGGGCGCCGCCGCCGGAGAACCGCCGCACCGCGCAGGAGACCGGGCCGCGGATGAATTCATAGGGAAGATAGAATCCTTTCATTTCACCGATCTTCCCTTTCAGGAGTTTTGCCTCTTTTTTTCCGTGATGTTCCTCACACCACCGGGAGAGACATTCCCGGGCTTCTTCTTCCGTGATCCGGAAGGGAATCACGATCTCCGGCAGGTTCTTCTTGTACAGATAATCCTTCCTGACGAGGGCGCGTCCGCAAAAAGCGCAGTTCGCGAGGGCCTCGTTTTCCTCGAACACAACTTCCGCGCCGCAGCCCGAACAGGAAGCGCGCCGCAGACGATAATTCCCCGAAGACTCCCGCAGCCGGTTTTGGCGCAGTTCCCGAAAGCCGCGCTTCTCCTCCTGCGCCGCGCCGACGGTGACTTTGCCGCCGCAGTGTTGACAGGCGTAAACACCGCCGCGGATATCATAGGCCGCGGGCGCGCCGCAGTTCGGGCAGTGGATATCCGCGATTTTGTTTGTGCTCATATCATCTTTCATGTCCGTTTTTCACCTCCTGAAATACAGCCTGAACGCGGTCATAACCGGTTCCTTTTTCTTCCGCGCGCTTTTCGCGCCGCGGCCTAGTTCAGCCATTTTTTCGATTCGGCAGACAGACCGTCGTGTACGCGCGGCCGCTCCGCGAAAAAATTCTCCAACCTTACCTGTCTGCGAAAACCCATATTGAGCAGTTTCATCTGCGGATACAGCGTGCCGTTCACGTTCAGCTATGTGTCAGCAGACAGACGGTCTCACAATGGCACGAGAAAATGAAACTACTAATTCATATCTGCGCCAGTAAGCGGGAACTTGTCCACCAAACGCTGCCTGTTCGCAAAATCGCGTCCAGGAACATATCAACGTTTTGCCTGTTCGTCAGGAACATATC
>CADBQN010000012.1 GCA_902796855.1 uncultured Bacillota bacterium
CTGAACGCCTTCGCCGCTGACGTCTCTGGTGATGGAGACGTTTTCCGATTTTTTGGAGATCTTGTCGATCTCGTCGATGTAGATGATCCCCCGGGAGGCGGCGTCCACATCAAAATCGGCGGCCTGGAGCAGCTTTAAGAGGATGTTTTCCACATCCTCGCCGACGTAGCCGGCTTCGGTCAGCGTCGTGGCGTCGGCCACGGCGAAGGGTACGTGGAGGAAGCGGGCCAGCGTCTGGGCGAGGAGCGTTTTCCCGGTGCCCGTGGGGCCCACCAGCAGGATATTGGACTTTTGCAGTTCCACATCGTCGCCGAGGCGGACGCCGATGCGCTTATAGTGATTGTAGACGGCGACGGAGAGGACTTTTTTCGCCTCGTCCTGGCCGATGACGTACTGATCGAGACATTCCGTCAGCTCCCGCGGTTTCGGCAGTTCGCCGAGGTCCAGCTCGGGCTCGTCAAAACCGACGGAATCATCAACGATCTGGACGCAGAGACCGACGCACTCGTCGCAGATATTGACGTTGGGGCCGGCGATGAGCTTCTTCACCTCATCGGCGCTTTTGCCGCAGAAGGAGCAGACCGGCACGTCCGGATGGTTGTTTTTTGGCATGAAATCGTCCTCCGCTTGGCTCAGCGGCGCTCGATGACACGGTCGATGAGGCCGTAAGCCTTGGCTTCCTCGGCGGTCATAAAGTGATCCCGTTCGGTATCGAGGGTCACCTGTTCCAGGGATTTCCCGGTGCGTTCGGCGAGGATGGTGTTGAGTTTTTTCTTGGTCGCCAGGATGTGGTTGGCGTGGATCTGGACGTCGGTGGCCTGGCCCTGAGCGCCGCCGAGGACCTGATGGATCATGATATCGGCGTTGGGAAGGGCAAAGCGCTTGCCGTCGGCGCCGGCGGCGAGGAGAAACGCGCCCATGCTGGCGGCCATGCCGACGCAGATCGTCTGCACGTCGCAGCGGATGTAGTTCATCGTGTCGTAGATGGCGAGGCCCGCCGAGACGGAGCCGCCGGGACTGTTGATGTAGAAGCAGATATCCTTTTGGGGATCGTCGGCTTCGAGGAACAGCATCTGCGCGATGATCAGGTTGGCGACGGTATCATCGACGGCGGAGCCGAGAAAGATGATGCGGTCTTTCAGCAGGCGGGAATAAATGTCGTAGCTTCTTTCCCCTCTGCCGGTCTGTTCAATGACATAAGGTATCGTATAATTATACGCCATGGTTCCTCCTTTATTACATTTGTTCACTGAGCCCGGGGCAGAATCAAAACCCCGAGCTCAACAACGATATTCTATTCCTTTGACGGCGGAATTATTCAGCGTCCGCCGCTTTTTCTTCCGTTTCTTCTTTTTCTTCCGCTTTTTCGGTTTCGGTGATGTCGGCGTTGGCCACGAGGAAGTCAATGGCCTTCTTCAGCAGGATCGTGAAGATCAAAACACTGTACTGGCCGTTTTCCATCAGGCGGGCTTTGATGTCGTCGGGCTGGGAGTTGGTCATCAGCGCCACTTTGGTGATTTCGGCGTCGACGTCCACTTCCTCGGCCTCAATGTTTTCTCTCTTGGCGACTTCCAAAAGGGAGACTTCGGTCTTCACCGAGCGTTCGGCGGCGGGGCGGTTCTCTTCTTTCAGCTCGTCCATGGTCTTGCCGACATACTGGAGATACTGATCGAGGTCAAGGCCCTGCTGGCTCAAGCGGGTGTTCATATCGGTGATGAAGCTGTCCACTTTTTCATCGATCATCACGTCGGGAATGGTGACTTCGGTGATGTCGAGGAGAGCGTCGATGGCCTGGTCGCGCAGGGCTTCGTTGGCGCTGCGTTCCGCCTGATCCTTCAATTCGTCCTCGACGTGCTCACGATAGGCGGCGACGGTTTCCGCCGGGGAGATCAGCTGGACAAAATCGTCGGTGAGTTCCGGCAGTTCCTTGCGGCGGATCTCATTGACATGGACGGCGAAGACGGCGTCTTTGCCTTGGAGATTTTCGGAATGATAATCTTCGGGGAAGGTCACTTTGACATCGACGTCGTCGCCGACTTTGTGGCCTTTGAGCTGTTCCTCAAAGCCGGGGATAAAGGTGTCGCTGCCGATGCCCAGAGGATATTTTTCCGCGGAGCCGCCGGGGAATTCCTCCCCGTCGATGGTGCCTTTATAGTCGATGGTGACGAGGTCGCTTTCTTCCACGACGGCGTCTTCGTCAACGGAGACCATTTTGCTGTGGCGGTCCAGGGTGCGTTCGATCTGGGCTTCCACGTCCGCTTCGGTGACGGCGGTCTTGGTCTTTGTCAGTTTCAGGCCCTTATATTCGCCGAGTTCCGGTTCGGGATGAAGGATGGTCTTGGCTTTGAAGATGAATTCCTCATCCTCGCCGATCTGGACGATCTCCACTTCGGGGCTGGCGACGGGATCGAGGCCCTCTTCGGAGATAGCTTCGGCGTAGGCCGGGCTCATCATGATTTCGGCGGCTTCTTCCAGGATGGCGCCTTTGCCGATTCTCTGTTCCAGAACGAATTTGGGGACTTTCCCTTTGCGGAAACCGGGGATATCGACCTGTTTGGCGATTTTCAGATAGCCTTTGTTCACGGCTTTGGCAACGGTTTCCTTATCGACGGTGATGGTAAGTTCCGCTTCGTTGACGACATCTCTCTTCACTTCATACTTCATGATTACAGCTCCTCTTATAGATCTTATAAAAATGGTGTGACACGCCGTTCAGCGGACGGCGGTGCCGAAAGGACGGTTTTTTGCTCCCCGCCGGCGCGCCGGGCGCTCACGGCGGCGAGGGAAAACGATCAAGTTGGCAGACAACTCCATTTTAATGATATATTCGATTTATTCTATCACGCCCGCCCGCAGAAATCAAGGAAAATTATTACCATAATAAGGGAAATCCTTTCAAAACGGTTTTTTTGAGGAGCGGAGCTTACAGCGTATCCGCATTTTTAAAACATCCCTTTTAATAAAAGTGTCCTTCATCAAACCCCCCATAAATATTTATCAAACTTATATAGATAAAATACAGACACTCAAAGACGATTATATTATACTATTATTGGGATGTTTTATACAACAAAGTCTTCTTTTTCACATCCCGTCAGCATTTTTCTTTTTTCATGGTTTCTAAGGAGAGAATTAAATGAACCTCTTAAAAAAATGTCTAAAATATATGACCATTATTTTAATTCCCCTGCTCTGCCTAAAAATGGCAAATCATTACATTTTAGGACAATCATACCATTTCGTAATCAAAATGATTCCCGTCTATTTCATCACCGCTCTTTTGCTCTTTATCGTCCTTCGCCCACGATACAAAAAATGGGAACCGTTCCTGTTTTTGCTGCCGCTGATTTATATATTCCCCTTTTGTCTGTATGCGACGACATATAATGATATATCCAACTCTCAGCATCCCGCTGTTTTGTTTTTTTGGACAAAGATATTTATTCAGTTTTGGAGCAGTCAGCATTTCAGCTGTATGCTCTTTGCCGCGTATCTCGCCAAGTTCTGCGTTGATATTTGCCTGAACCTCCGCGACGCCGTCCGCGGGAAGAAGATCATCGACACCGCGGAAGAGGATGCGCCGCCGGTGACAGACACACAAAAAAAGGAGATTACACCATGAACGCATTGAAACGCTGTCTCAGGTACCTGCTGATCGTTTTCGCGCCGCTGATCTGTTTAAAACTGGCCGCCGTTTTCATCTCCGGGGCATATGACCGCACCGCGGTGCGGATGATCCTCATCTACAGCGTCATCCTTCTGCTGACGCTCCTCGTCGGACAGTGGCGGCTGAGGAAATTCGAGCTGCTGCTGCCGCTGATTCCGATGGCGGCCCTTTCCGTCCTCTGCGTCACGCCGCAGACGTTCAATACCTGGACGCTGGCCCCCTCCCCCTTCGGCTCCTACGTGATTTTTATGTTCACCCATTTTTGGGCCGGTCAGGGCCTGGCCTGCATGCTCTTTGCCGCCGGCCTCGTCAAGATCCTTCTTGACCTCGGCCTGAATCTCCGCGACGCCGCCCAAAAGGGGAAAGACGCGGAAACCGCCGCGGACGGCGGCGGGGAGGAAGAAACGGACGCGCCGGACATGGGTTAAAGGAGCGTTTTCCCCGCGGAGCGGTATGTCGGCGATTGGCCGTGCCGTTAACGATTCACCGTACCGCGCGGGCAGGCCGAAAAGCCCCTGCATAAAAAAAGAGCTCTTTGCGGGAAAAGACCTGTTCAAACGATTTTCTATATAAAGAGAGGTTTTGTCATGTCCGTTTTCAAACGCTGTCTCAAATACGCGGTCACGCTGTTAACGCCTCTCGTGTTCCTGCTGGCGTCGGACGCCGTCTGCCGCAGTCACGGCGTCGTCATCCGGCTCACGCCGCTGATTTCCTTTTACGTCGCGACGTTTCTGGTTCTGTCCCTGATTTACCGCTGGCGGTTCAGGGGATGGGAGCTGATCATCCTCTTTCTGCCCCTGCCCTTTCTCCAGCTGTTCTGCGTGACGACGGATTTTCACGATGCCCATGAGGCGCTCTATTCGTTCTTATACATCCATTTCGGGTTCTACCCATATAATTTCTGCATGATTTACGGCGCTTACCTGGGGAAATTCCTCCTTGAAATCGTGCTGAACCTCCGCGACGCCGCCCGAAAGGGGAAAGACGCGGAAACCGCCGCAGACGGCGGAGAAGAGGAAGAAGCGGACGCGCCGGACATGGGTTAAAGGAGCGTTTTCCCCGCGGAGCGGTACGTCGGCGATTGGCCGTGCAACGATTCGCCGTACCGCGCGGGCAGGCCTTCCGGTCTGCCTCCGCGCGAAAGAAGGAACTATTTGCGGTAAATCACCTGTTCAGCGCGGTTTATCACGGGTCATTCCGACCATATACAAAAGGGATCGCGGGCCTCCGGGCCTACGATCTCTTTTTGGTTTCCTTTTCCAAATACGCTTTCAAATACAGAATCGCTTCGCGATAGCCTTCAAAGCCCATGCCCTTGAACGTTTTGATACAGGCCATGCCGGGGTAGGAGACGCGTCGGAAGGGCTCCCTGGCGTCAACGTCGGAGAGATGCACCTCCACGGCGGGAAGGGCGACAGCTTTCAGCGCGTCCAGCAGGGCGATACTGGTGTGGGTGTAGGCGGCGGGGTTGATGACGATGCCGTCGCAGACGCCGTAAGCCGCCTGGATCTCGTCGACGAGGGCGCCTTCGTAATTGGACTGGAAGATCTCGCATTCCAGCTCCTCCGCGGCGCAGACCGACTCGATGAAGCGGCAGAGCGCGCCGTAGCTCTCACCGCCGTAGATATCCGGCTCCCGAAGGCCGAGGAGGTTCAGGTTGGGGCCATTGAGGATCAGCAGTTTCATTCGATCACCTCCAGAATTTTAGCGACGGTCTCGGCCACATCGCCGTCGTTGGCGACGGTGACGTCGGCGAACCGCCGATACAGCGGTTCCCGGTACCGGGCGATGGCCGCCAGGTCACCGCTCTGCGAAAGGGGGCGTCCCGCCGTGGAGAGCCGTTCCAGCGGCCGGGTGACACGGATCAGCAGGCCGTTTTGGCTCAGGGAAGCCAGGTTCTCTTCACGAAGGACGGCGCCGCCGCCGGTGGCGATGACAAGCCCCCGCTCCTTGCCGAGGGAGGCCAAAACGGCGCTTTCACGGTCGCGAAAGGCTTCTTCCCCCTCGGCGAGGAGTTCGCCGACGGCGCGGCCCGTCCGCCGTTCCAGTTCCGCGTCGCTGTCGCGGAAGGGGCGTCCCGTCGCCGCCGCCAGTTCCCGGCCGACGGCGGTCTTGCCGCAGCCGGGCATGCCGATGAGGATCAGGTTCCGGTTACGGCGGCGAAGGGTCGCCACGATTTCCCCGATCCGTCCGCTCCGCGTCCCCGGCGGCTCCCCGTGAAATAGCTCCGAAGCGCGGACGGCCTGAGCCGCCAGCATCGTCAGGCCGCCGAAGACCGGGACGTTCCGTTCTTCCGCGGCCAGCATCAGCGATGTTCGCGCCGGGTTGCAGATCAGGTCGAACACCGCCTCAAGGCCGGGGAAATCCGCCGGATCAACGAGGGTCGCCCCGTTGTTCGGGTACATCCCCACCGGCGTGGCGTTGACGAGAATCGCCGCGTCCCGCTGGGACGAGAGGTCCTTCAGGGAGACGGGGCCGCCGCGGGAGGCCATCGTCACCGACGCCGCGCCGAGATCGGCCAGGACGGCGGCGGCGGTCTTCGCCGCGCCGCCGGCGCCGAGGATCAGCGCCTTTTTGCCGGCGATGTCGACGCCGCTCTCATCGACCAGCCGGCGAAAGCCGAAAGCGTCGGTGTTGTCGCCATAGAGGGTGCCGTCCTCCCGGCGGAGGACGGTGTTGACGTTCCTCAGCCGCGCCGCCAGCGGCGAAACCTCGTCGCAGAGGGCAAAGGCCGTCTCTTTATAGGGAATCGTGACATTGACGCCTTTGAACGCGGCGTTTTTGAAAAAATCTTTCACCTCGTCCTCGTCGGCCAGCTCAAAAAGAGCGTAATCAGCGTCGCCGAGGAGGGCGTGGATCGCCGGGGAATCGCTGTGGCCCAGCTTTTTGCCGACGAGGCCGAACCGCGCCATCATATCACCTCGCTGTAGCTGCCCAGATAGGCAAAGGTCTCGCAGTCGCGGCGAATCTCCCGCATCAGCCGCAGGAACCGCGGGGAATAGACGGAAGTTTCCAGATCAAAATAGAACATGAACTCAAAATCGCGGTCGGGAATGGGGCGGCTTTCCAGCTTAATGAGGTTGATCCCCAGGACGTAGAGGCGAGAAAGCACCTTATAGAGGGCGCCGGGACGATGGGGCAGCGTCAGCATGAGGCTGGTCTTGTCGGCGCCGGGGTAGATCTCCAGCTCCTTCGCGACGCAGATAAAGCGGGTGTAGTTGTTGTCCCGGTCCTGTACCGAATCGGCGAGACGGCAGAGACCGTACAGCGCGGCGCAGGCGCGGGAGGAGAGGGCGGCGACGTCGGTACGGCCGCTTTCCGCCACCATCTTCGCGGCGGCGGCGGTGTTGGCGCAGGGGATCACCTTGACTTCGGGGAACCGGCGCAGAAAATCGCCGCACTGGCTGATGGCCTGCTCGTGGGAATAGATCTCCCGCAGGCCGCCGAGGTCGGCGCCGGGGTTCGCCAAAAGGCTGTGGTCGACTTTGAGCCGGACGGCGCGGACGACGCGGAACCCCCCTTTGGCCATCAGGTCGTAAACGCGGTTCACCGAACCGGCGGCGCTGTTTTCCAGGGGCACGACGCCGTAGCGGCAGAGCCCCTTGGCCACGGCGGTGAACACCGCCTCAAAATCGTCGAACCAGAGCACGTTGGGGGCGCGGAACAGCCGCTCGCAGGCAAGCTGGGAATAGGCTCCCTCCACGCCCTGGCAGGCGACGGAGGCGCTTTCCGGGAAGAGCGGCGGCGTCTTTTCGATGGCGCGGCGGATCTCGTCGGTGAGGGCCGTATCGCCGTCCAAAAGGACGCTCTGATAGCCGGAGCTGAGGTCGAAGAGAGACGAAAACAGCGTCATCGCGTATTCCCGCAGCTCCCCTTCGGTCTTTTCGCCGATCTCCGCCAAAATCTGCCGCTCCCGGGCGGCGTCGCGAACGGGGAGACCCTGTTCCCGCTTGACCCGGGCGATCTCGGCGGAGACCTCCATGCGCTCGGCAAAGACCGAGAGCAGCTCTTCGTCGATGTCGTCGATGCGCTCACGCAGTTCCTGTAATTCCATAGGTTCTCATCCCTTCTTTTCCATTGACGCCAAAACGTCGTATACAGCCACCGCCGCCGCCGCTTCCACGCAGGGCACGGCCCGCGGCACGATACAGGGATCGTGGCGGCCGGCGACGGAGATCACCGTTTCTTTCATCGTTTCCAGGTCAACGCTCCGCTGTTCCGCGGCGATGGAGGGCGTCGGCTTGAACGCCGCCCGCAGGACGACGGCTTCACCGTCGGTCTTTCCCTCGCTGAAGCCGTTCTCCCGCGCCTTGCTGCCCTTGGAGACAGCGTCGCCGCCAAAGGACACGCCGCGGACGGCGGGGATGGCGAAGACCGCGTCGGCAACGCGGCTTTTAAGGTCGGGGAGACCGGCGGGAAGTCCGCTGAGGACGCACTCGACGACGCCGCCGACGGAATCCCCGGCAAGGCGGGCTTCGTCGATGACCGCCTTCATCGCCTCGGCCGCTCCGTCATCGACAGCGGGGAAATCCTTCGCCGCGACGGAACCGTCGAAGGCCGCGCCATCGGCGACGGCGCCGACGGAGAGGATCCGGCCGCGGACCGAGACGCCCCGCCGCTCCAAAAGCTGAAGGCAGACGCCGCCGGCGACACAGAGCGCCGCGGTGAGCCGCCCGGAAAAGTGACCGCCGCCGGCACTGTCCTGAAAGCCGCCGTACTTCAAAGCGGCGGTGTAATCGGCGTGACCGGGCCGGGGGATCCGGGCGTAGGGCGCGTAATCGGCGGAGCGGGTGTTCGTGTTGAGCAAAATCGCCGTCAGCGGCGCGCCGGTGGTAACATCGCCGCGGAGACCGGAGAGGAACTCCGGCCGGTCATCCTCCCGCCGCGGCGTGGAAAAGCGGTTCCGCCCCGGGGCCCGGCGCTCCATGAACCGCGCCAGCGCCGCCATATCCAGCGTCTCCCCGGCGGGGAGCCCCGCAAGTGTCATGCCGACGGCCCTGCCGTGGGACTGACCGAAGATCGTCAGGCGGATCCGTTCACCGTAGGTACCGCTCATCAGCGCGCCTCCTTTCCGAAATCGCGAAAAATGATCCGTTCATTGTCCGTCCACTTCCTCTTTGCGCCGCCGTCCCTCGTCCAGCAGGGCGGCGAGACCGTCGCGGTCTTCCGCCCGCAGCGCGGCACGGTAGCGTTCCATCTGCTCCATAAAGGCGTCCAGCTCCGTAAGGAGACAGTCGCGGTTATCGAGAAAGAGCTCCGCCCACATATCCGGGTTCAGCCAGGCAACGCGGGTCATATCCTTGTAGCTTCCGGCGGAAAAGCCCTTGTGGCCCCGGGCGGCGGGGCTCTTGATATAAGCGTTGGAGACGACGTGAGCCATCTGGGAGGTGAAAGCGATCATCGCGTCGTGGGACGCGGCGTCGGTCACCGAGACCCGGCCGAACCCGGCGGGGGCCAGCAGCGTCTTCACCCGGTCCAGCAGGCGGATGTCGTCAAAATCCGGCGGCACCAGCACCATCGGCGCGCCGCGGAAGAGATCGGCCCGGGCGTGCTTGAAACCGGCGTGATGGGTGCCGGCCATGGGGTGGCCGCCGACGAAAGTAAAGCCATACGCCTCCGCCAGGGGAAAGGCCTCCCCGCAGACGGCCCGTTTCGTGCCGCAGCAGTCGACGACCACGGGCTTTGGACCGAACCGGGGCGCCGTCTTTTTCAGGTAGTCCACGGCGGCGGCGGGGCAGACGGCGATGAGGACGAGGTCGCACCCGGCGACGTTCTCTTCATCCAAAACGCCGTCGATGCCGCCGCTGAGCAGGGCGAAATCGAGCATTTCTTTGTCGATGTCAAAAGCCAGCACCTTCGCTCCCGCCGCCTTGTAGGCCAGGGCGAAGGAACCGCCGATGAGACCGATGCCGACGATACCGATGTTCATTGGTTCACGACCCCCCTGACGACGGCGACGTCCCTGGCGAGGGCGTCATATTCCTCGGGACGCAGCGACTGGGCGCCGTCACAGAGGGCGTGGAGCGGGTCGTTGTGCACCTCGATGATGAGGCCGTCGGAGCCGCAGGCCGCCGCCGCCAGCGCCATGGGACGGACGAGACGGGCGATGCCCGTGGCGTGGCTGGGGTCGACGATGACCGGCAGATGGGTCAGCTCGTGGAGCATCGGCACGGCGGCGAGATCCAGCGTGTTGCGGGTGTAGTCGTCAAAGGTGCGGATGCCCCGTTCGCAGAGAATGACCTGCTCGTTGCCGCCGGCCATGATGTATTCGGCGCTCATCAGCAGTTCTTTCAGGGTGTTGGCGAGGCCCCGCTTGAGGAGGATCGGCTTGCGGATCTTCCCCAGTTCCCGGAGGAGGTCAAAGTTCTGCATGTTCCTGGCGCCGACCTGGATGACGTCGACGTCCTCAAAAAGGGGCAGATGGCTGACGCTCATGATCTCGGTGACGATGGGCAGGCCGGTCTCGGCCCGGGCCAGTTTCAGGAGCTCGATACCGGTGGCCTTGAGGCCCTGGAAGTCGTAAGGCGACGTCCGCGGCTTGAAAGCGCCGCCCCGCATCATGTCGGCGCCGGAGGCCTTGACGGCCTTGGCCACGGCGACGATCTGTTCCTCGGACTCCACCGAGCAGGGCCCGGCGATCATCGCGAAATGGCCGCCGCCGACTTTGACGCCGCCGACCTCGACGACGGTATCTTCGGGATGGAACTTGCGGTTGCAGCACTTAAAGGACTCCGAGACCCGCTTCACCGAATCGACGATGCCCAGGGAGCCGATGAGCTCCATATCGACGTTGCTGACGTCGCCGATGAGGCCGAGGACGGTCTGGAACTCCCCTTCGGAAACGTGGATGCCGAGGCCCTGTTCCTTCAGCCAGTCGACGAGCTGATCTCTCTTTTCGCGCTGTACTCCGTTTTTCAAAATGACGATCATGCTATCGCACCTCCGTAGAAAATGGTAAAGGGTGAAAAACAAACAAATCGGTTCGCGGCGACAAATGCCGCCTATGAAAAAACGGCACAAGTTACAGTAACTTGTGCCGCAATCATCATTTCTGACTCTTATTTCCGCATCACAAATTACCCTTACCAAGACGTGTGGTAAAGTAATAATCATACAGGCTGTCAAAAATAAGAGTACGTGTCATCAGATGTTCCTCATCCGCTCAGAATTTTCATATTATTATAGTCGATTCTGCCGATGTTGTCAATAGGTTTTTTCCCGGAAACGTGAAATATTTTCCAAACGGTTCGGCGCGCCGCGAAACAGAACGGGTTTAAACAGGTACTTTATTGTGACACACGCTTTTTCCGCCTGTCGACGGAGGCGATCATATCGCCGATCTCGCCGATGTCTCCGCAGGTGCCGTCGGCGCCGACGGTGAAGCAGAAATCCGAGGTAACGGGATTGCCGCCGATGATGACTTTCACCGAGGAACGGAGGTTTTCGGCTTCGAGGGCGTCGAGAATACTGCCGATTTCATTGATGGTCGTCGTCAGCATCGCCGAGATGGCGACGTATTCCGGGCGGCAGCGCTTGACGGCGGCGACAAAATCCTCGGGGTAGACATCGATGCCGAGGTCGACGACATTCCAGCCGAGGCTCGTCAGCGTCATCGCCACAAGGTTTTTGCCGATATCGTGGAGATCCCCGGCGACGGTGCCGATGACCACGGTGCCGCGCTTTCCCGCCTCACCGTCGCTCAAACAGGGTTCCAGGACATGGAGCCCGGCGTGGACAGCCCGGGATATAATGATGACATCGGCGATGAACACCTCGTTGTTCCGGAGCTTCTCGCCGATGATGGTGAGAGGCGGCAGCAGCCCTTCGTGAAGGATTTTTTTCGGGTCGGTGCCGTTGCTCAGCGCCATTTCCGTCAAAAAACGGACTTTGTTGGCTTCCCCTTTGAGGACCGACTGAACAATCATTTCGATGGCGTGGTCTTCCATAGCGTTTTCTCCTTTATTCCGCCGGGATCTGTTTCTTTTTATAATCCCTGGGGGTAATCCCTTCCGATTTCTTAAACACCCGCGAAAAATAGCTGACATCCTCAAATCCGGAATCCAGAGCCACTTCACTGATGGAAAGCCCCTGCTTTGCCAGAAGGGACTTGGCGTATTCAATGCGGATGGAGGTCAGGTACTCGGTGATGGTGCGGCCGAAAGTCTCGCTGAAGATATGGCTCAGATAACTGTCACTGAGGTGGACACTCTCGCCGATGTCGTGAACGGAAATGCGCTCCTTAAAGTGAGCGCGGATGTATTCCGCCGCGGCGTAGGCCGCCTGGAAATTATCTTTGTTGGCGGCGGCGCGGACTTCCTCGGTGTAGATGCCGACCACCTTTTTTGTCCAGTAACAGATTTCCTCGGTGGTCTCCTTTTGATAGAGCTCCTCGTAAAAGCGGCTGTTGAGCCGGGCCATATCCTCCTCGTTCAATCCGCCGTCCACCGCCGCCCGGGAGAGGGCGACGAGGAGCTCCACGACGCGGCCTTTGACGTCGGGGACGCTGCCGCCGCTGTGGAGGATGTCGATAAGGAGGTCGTCGAGGCGGGAACCGACGGTTTCCGCGTCGCCGCCGCGTATTCCTGAAATCAGGGCCCGTTCCTTATCGCGGACAACGCTGTGGCGGCCATCGCCGCCGACGGGGAAAAAGCCGCGGAGCTTTTTCCTGGCGGCGATGCTGTCGGAGAGAGCCGCCTGATAGGCGGACATGCTTTTCTGCTCCGAAAAAACACTCCCTTCCTCATTCATGATCTGATTGGCGATAACGAACAGCAGCTCGGAGATGGCCTGCACCTTGTCGCCGGAGAGGTAGTTCAGTTCCAGCGCCGCCTGTTTCACGGCGCTGAGATCGACATCGAGGCCGTGGACCATCATCGTGATCTCATCGAGGAAATAATCCTCAATCTCCCACATCAGCACCTGCCCGCAGATGATGGCGCAGCGGTGATTCTGAATCATGATCGGCACCGCCCAGGCCACAAGACCGGCGTGACAGCGAAAAACATAGGGCTCGCCGTATTTGGCGGCTTCCCGGTTGGCCCGGGCGTAGGAACGGCAGCATTTGCGCCGGCCGATGGGGTCTTTTTTGATCAGGCGGCAGAAAGCGCAGTCTTTCACCTGGTTTTCCGTGGAAACCAGGGTCACGCCGCAGTCGTCGACGAGCTCCGCTTTGAGACCGCTGACAACGGAAAAATAACGGAGCGTTTTTTCCAGGGAGGTCTTCTCATCACCACTGTCCAGCCAGGCGGGACGGTATAACACATCTGTCATCGGAATCCACCTCTTTTCGGCTCCTTTTCTAACCGCGTTTAGGAAGGCACGCGAAAGCGCGCCTTCCTAAACGTATGGAGGGATTTTTGGAGCGGCGCGAAACGCGCCGTGGTTTATGGAAGCGGCTCGGGGAGAGTCTTCCGCACGCGAAGCGTGTCAGAAAGCCGGGCCTTTTCAATTACATATCGTACTGTTCGGGAACAAACGCCGCCGTGGTGTTGTTTTTGATCATTTCGGCGGTAAAGGCTTCCTCATCGTCGGTGACGGAGAGCATCTGCTGTTCCATGATATCGAGATAGGCGGCGTCGCGGTCGCTGAGCGCGACTTCTTTGGCGGCATAGGCTTTTTTCAGCGCTTCGATGGCGGCCAGCGCCGCCGTCTTTGTTCTTTGGAAATGGCCTTTTTCGGCGACGATTTTACCGGCGATGTCCACGACGACCTTGGGATCGAGGATATAGGCGTGGGGATCCAAAGCGGCGTCGGAAGCGACAAAGATTTCCTTCAGCTCCTTCGCCTTCCCCAGTTTTTTGGCGGTGTTCATCATGCGGCAGTCATAAATCAGCTGTTCGGCGTAAACCGTTGGCGCCATCCCGCCGAGCATGCGTGTATTCTCGACGCTCTCGTTGCTCCACATATCGCACATGGCGCCGACGATGTTGCCGACGGTGGAGCTGTGGGCGCAGGCCGAGGTGCGGCCTTCCATGGAGATCGGCGTACCGGTGATGGCCTTAACGTAGACGCCCTCATAGCCGCAGTCCTTGTCGGGACCGGTGGCGCCGGCTTCCACCGCGGTCATGGTGCGGACGGCGGTCATTACGCGGTCCACGGCGGCAAAGGAACGGGGGATCAGGCCGCGGTTGGCCAGCACCATGCCGGTGTTGGAAAAGCCGCAGGCGGTGTCGCCGGCGGAAATGGAGCCGGTTTCCTCGGCGATGTTGGTAATGGCTTCCCAGAGAATCCCCATATCGCGGCAGCCTACCACACCGAGAGCAAAAAGGATTTTCGGCAGATCGCACATCATCAATGCGTCGTCGTGGAGGTGCTTGCCGCCGATGGACTCAATGGCAAGGAAATCCGCGCCGGTCTCACCGGCGCCGCGGAACGTTTCCATCACCGCTTCCCACTGTTTGCCGTGATACATATGTTCCAGGTCGCGTCCCTCACGGATATCGACGGGGGTAAGACGGACGACGGTTTTAATGCCGTATTTGGCCTCGTATTCCTTGACGATGTCGACGACGGTTCTGTTGACGTCGATGCCCCATTGGGGGTTCATCGTACAGGGGGGAAGGATCTCAATTTCAAAGCCCATGGCCGGAGCGCCGAGCTCCACGGCTTTTTCGCAGGCGCCGGTGGCGATATCCTTATAGTGCGCCAGCACCTTGGGCATGGTGGCGTCGGAGATGGTCATCATCGGCAGCGTGAAATTCAGCTCGGGGACGACGTCGCCGCCGCCGATGACGAGGCCGTTTTTGCAGGTGACGGGGTGAAGGGCTTCACCAAAGATCAGCTCGTCAGCGTTTTTGAAGGCCAATTCGTTAAACTCTCTTCTCATTATAAAAAATCTCCTTTCGGCCGCGCGGCCGAAAAACAAGGCGGCGCAGCGCTTTTTGTTTTTTCTCTCTCTTTTCCGTCCGAATCGCGGGAAATTCGCCTCTATGGGGACTTTTCTTTTTTCCGGAGATATGTTATAATGACGTATCTTCGGAAACAGGGGTACGGGAAAATCCTCCTTTCTGAAGATCGGGTAAAATTTTGCTGCAACAAAATTTTACATGGGATAGAAGTTTTTTGGACTCCAAAGAACTTCTATTTTTTTTACCGTTTCCTCATGTTCTAAAAATATTATACCAGAGGTTTTTGAAAAAAGCTTGGAGAATCGTTCAAAAAATAGGATTCTTCTATTTATTTGAAAAATTCTTTTAAAGAAAAATCCTAAAAAACCATGATATTTAAAAAAACAGAATTTCTTCGGCGGAAAAGCTCCCGGCAACGTACACGCCCACGCGAAAAACCGCCTTTGGATCTGATACATCCAAAGGCGGTTCTGTCTCATTTTTTTTCGTTAAAACTCGATGCCCTTGCGGAAGGGCGTGCCGTTGTCGTAGGGGTGCTTCACCTTGCCGATCTCCGAAACGTAGGCGGCCAGCTCCGTCAGCTCCGCCGCCGGTTCCCTGCCGGTGAGAACGACCTCAAGGTCTTCCCGTTTGTTCCGCAGAAACGCGAGGACGCGCTCACGGTCGATCATGTCGTAGTTGTAGGCCGAGATGATTTCATCAAAGACGATCATCCGGCACTGTTCTTCCTCGGCTTTGGCCACCGCCCGCTCGAACTGACGGGTATAGACCTCCTTGGCCTCGGCTTTTTCTTCCTCGGTCAGGTTCCAGGAAAAACCGAAGTTCTTCTCGGCGGGGATCACGAAAACACCGTCCAGATGTTCCAGCACGTTGCGCTCCGAGGAGTGGTTCCCCTTCATCAACTGGGTGAACACGACCTTTCTGCCGGAACCGGCGCAGCGGACGGCGAGCCCCACCGACGCCGTGGTCTTGCCCTTGCCGTTGCCGGTATAGATGTGGATCAATCCTTTTTCCACGGATACGTCCTCCTTGTTTCCGAAACTGATTGGTTCATTCTTTCGTTGCCCGCGGGAAAAATCCTGTGTTTTATCATGCTGTTTTTTGTTGAGTTTTTTGACCTCGCCCCGAAAAACGTCAGCGGATCCTGCCGATGAGCACCCGGACGGCGTTGAGGACGCAGAGGATCGCCACGCCGGTATCGGCGAAAATGGCGAACCACATGTTGGCGTACCCGGCGAGGCCCAGGATCATCACGAGGAACTTCATCGCCAAAGCGAAAACGACGTTCTCCACGGCCACCCGCCCCACCTTCGCCGCGATGCGCAGGGAGAGGGGGACGGCGCTCATTTCGGAGTTCATAAAGACGACGTCGGCGGCTTCGATGGCGGCGTCGGCGCCGCTGCCCATGGCCGCGCCGACATCGGCGGCGGCGAGGACCGGGGCGTCGTTGATGCCGTCGCCGACGAACATCACCGCGCCGTGACGGCGGCGGATGTCGGTGAGCTCCGTCAGTTTATCCTGAGGCATCAGCCCGGCGCGGAAAGCGTCGATGCCGGCCTCTTTCGCCGCGGCGGCGGCGGTTTCTTCCCGGTCGCCGGTGAGCATCACGGTGGTGAGCCCCCGCTTCGCGAGGGCTTTCACGGCGTCGGCGGCGTCTGCCTTGATTTCGTCGGCGATGAGAATCCGCCCGGCGGCCGCGCCGTCAACGGCGACGCGGACTTCGGTGGCGGAGGTCTCGGCAAAATCCGGGAAGGGGATATTCTCTGCCGCCATCAGCGCGGCGCTGCCGCAGATCACCTTTCGGCCCTTTACCTTCGCCGCGACGCCGCGGCCGGCGATCTCCCGAACTTCCTCGGGGGAGGGAAGCGCCAGCCCCCGCTCACCGGCGGCGGCGAGGACGGAATGGCCGATGGGATGGGTGGACATCCGCTCCGCCGCGGCGGCAAAAGCGAGGACCTCGTTCTCATCCCGGCCCGCCGTCGTTTCCACGGCGGTCACGGCAAAGGTGCCCTTTGTCACGGTGCCGGTCTTATCCATCACCACGGCGCGGACCTTCCGCAGCGCTTCCAGGGAAACGCCGCCCTTAAAGAGGATGCCGTGGCGGGAACCGACGCCGATGCCGGAAAAATAGGCCAGGGGCACGCTGAGCACGAGGGCGCAGGGGCAGCTGATGACGAGGAAGGTCAGGGCGGTGTGGATCCAGTAGTACCAGCTCCCGCCGAGGAGCGGCGGCACCAGCGCCGTCAGCGCCGCCAGAACGACGACGCAGGGCGTGTAGTACCGGGCAAAGCGGGTGATGAAGCGGTCGATCTTCGGTTTGCCGGCGGCGGCCTGCTCCACGGAGTGGAGGATCCGGGTGACCATCGACTCCGTCAGCGGTTTTTCCACCCGCAGCTTCAGCGTACCGCCAATGTTGACACAGCCCGAAAGAGCCTCGTCGCCGAAGGCGACGGCCACGGGCAGCGGCTCCCCGGTCAGCGGCGACGTGTCGAGGCGGCTTTCACCGTCGATGACGACGCCGTCCAGGGGCACGCGGTCGCCGGGGCGGACGACGACGATGTCGCCGACGACTGCGTCGGCGGCGGGAATTTCCGTCGTTTCCTCGCCGACGAGGAGCAGCACCGTTTCGGGACGGAGATCGACGGCCTCCATGATCTGACCGCGGCTTTTGGCCACGGCCTGATCCTCGAAGAGCTCGCCGACGAAGAAGAACAGCACGACGGCGACGGCCTCGCTGTACTCACCGATGGCGAAGGCGCCGAGGGACGCGACGGACATCAGGAAATGCTCGTCGAAGACGCGGCCTTTCAGCATGTTCCGCCCGGCGGTGAGGAGAACGTCCTTGGCTAAAAGCAGATAGGCGGCGATGAAGAGGATCAGCGACACCGCGCCGCTCTGCCGCGTCAGCACGCCGCCGAGGAAGAGGGCGGCGCCGACGGCGAGGATCACTAACTTTTTCTTCCCCTCCCCGTTGAAGAAGGAAGCGGAGGCGGCAGCGGGTGTTTCGTCGGCGGCCTCGGTGAGGGTGATTTCTTTTCCAAAGCCGCGGCAGACGGCCTCCAGCCGCGGTTTCAGCCGGTGGGGCGAAGGCGAAGTCACCGTCAGCCGCGCCGTTTTCGGCTCCAGAACGGCGTTGGTGACGCCGGGCAGGGCGCGGATCGCCGCTTCCGCCGCCGCGGCGTTTTCCGCGCTCAGCCCCGATACGATCCAGGAGACGGTCTTCACGGCGCCGAGGGGGCGCTCTCTGGGGACGACGCGGACGTCGGACTCGATGGCGGTACAGATGTCCCGGATCTTCGGGAGCAGCGCCGCCTGGCCGTCGGCGGCGAGGCGCAGCTGCTTTGTGGCGAAGGTGACCGAGGCGTAGCGGACGCCGGGGAGTTCCTTGATTTTCCGCTCCATTTTGGCGGCGCAGTTGGCGCAGCCGAGGTTTTCCAGGATATAGACGGCTTTTTCCACGCCGTCGTCGGGCATGGCGCAGACGCAGTTGGCGAGGCTTTCGCCGCAGACGTCGCAGTATTCCGCGTGGGGATGACAGCGGGGGCAGTCGCAGTCCGGCCCGTGGCTGTGGTCATGATGGTGCTCTTCACCGCAGCCGCAGGTATCGTGGTCGTGATGATGCTCTTCGCCGCAGCCGCAGGTATCGTGGTCGTGATGATGCTCTTCACCGCAGCCGCAGCCGTCGTGATCGTGATGATAAAAGGGTCGCCGAAAACCCATGATTCCGCCTCCTTACTCTCTGATGTGTTCCAGTCCCTGGCCGAGGATGGTCTCGATGTGGCTGTCGGCCGGGGCGTAAAAGACCATTTTCCCCTCGCGCCGGGCCGAAACGAGTTTCAGCTGTTTCAGCGTCCGCAGCTGGTGGGAAACGGCGGAGGGCGTCAGATCCAGCGCCTTGGCGATGTCGATGACGCACCGCTCCTCCCGCCGCAGGAAAAAGAGGATCCGCAGCCGGGTGGAGTCGCCGAAGATCTTGAAAAAATCGGCGAGATCAAAGATCTCCTCATCGGCCGGGGCCGGTTCCGCTTCCAAAAGGCGCTCTTCACGCTGTTCCATCAAAAATCAACTCCTTTGCCGGGCCTTGCCCGGAATAACAAATGAATACTTGCTCATGTGTTCATTATATCATTCTTTCCATGCCTGTAAAGGGGAAATTTTTGTCACGGCCTTTTTCCCGCGCCGTACGCGGAAAAAAGCGGATCGTTCCACGGAACATACATCGTTTCCCTCCCCTTGCCGTGCTATGCTGAACACGGGCGGAATCTGCCCCCGCCGCGGCGGGGAGATTCGGTCTCAAAGGAGGCGCGGCGATGATTTTCAAAAAGCTCTTTTATTACTATATCCTGTCGATCCCGGATCATCCCGCGGCGCTGATCTATTTTTTCACCGCCTTTGGGAGCTGGACGTGTATTCTGGTTTGCTGCGTCATCGCGGCGGTCTCCCGCGCCCTTTTCGCCAAGACCTTCGCTCACCCGGTCTGGAAGGGCTGTTTTTTCCTGTTCGCCGTGGTCTACGCGGTGTTTTTCATCGCCAACGGCGCCGCCCTCACCGTGGCGTCCTTCGCCGCCTTCGGCGATGAAGCGCTCGAAGGTGAGGAGCTCATGAGGTACGGTCTGATTCAGTTGCTGTACGGTCCGATCCTGTTCCTCTTCACCGTCGCGTATTGCGGTGATTTTCTCCGCCGCCTGTTCCGCCGCGGCGTCAGAAAAAAGAAAGCGGACATCGCCGGACCGACGGAATAAGAAAGGAGAACGTTTATGATATGGCACACCTGGCTGTTCTGGGAAGCCGTCCGGGACATCCCGGTCCTGGGCTGGTGGGCGACGACCCCGGCGGCGCTGACCTGCGGCAGCCTCTTTTGGAATTTCCTCTCTCTGCTGACGCTGGCCCCGCGCAGGGCCGCCGAGGGAAAGGCCTTTGCCTCCCGGCGGCAAAGGCGGCTGTTTTTCCTCTGCGTCGGCGCCACCACCGGGATACAGCTGCTGATCTATCTTTATGTCGGTCTGATTTACGTCAGCGGTCTCACGCTGAAACCCTATGGCTTCCCCGTCATCTATTTTCTTTCCCTCGCTCTGATCCTCGTCACCGCGGCGTATTTCTGCTGTCGATTGGTGCTTTTCACCGCCGAGACCGTCCGCGCGGTACGGCGCAAAGAAATATAAAAAAACAAACCGATCCGGGTTTTTCCTCGGATCGGTTCTCTCTTCGCGGTTTTTCGCGCCGCGATTCCTCACAGCAGTTTGCAGATCATTTCCGTCAGCGCCACGGGGTCGTCCACGGACATGCCGCCGATGAGGCGGGCCTGGGCGTAGAGGATCCGGGCGTAGTCGGCGACGGTGTCCTTATCGGTTTCGTAGGCTTTTTTCAGCTTTTCGGCGACGGGATGGTCGCCGTTGATGTCGAGGTAGACCTCGGCTTTGACATCGCTGTCGGTGGGCATGGCTTTCAGCACCCGTTCCATTTCCAGGGAGATCTTCCCTTCGGAGGTGAGGCAGACGGCGTGGTTCTTCAGCTTGCCGGTGAAGCGCACGCCTTTGATTTCGGGGCCGATGGCTTCCTTCATGAAGTCGAGAAGCTCCTTTGCGGATTCGTTTTCCGCCCGCAGCGCTTCCTTTTCCTCGTCACTGACGAGGTCAGCGTCGTCGGCGCTGACGTTGACAAAGCGCTTGTCCTCGTATTCCAGCAGAATCTGGAGGACGAACTCGTCGATGTTGTCGGTGCAGTAGAGGATCTCATAGCCCTTGGCCTTGGCGGCGTCGGTCTGGGGGAGCAGATCGATCTTTTCCGGCGAGGCGCCGCAGGCGTAGTAGATCTTTTCCTGATCCTCTTTCATGCGGTCACGGTATTCCTTCAGCGTCACCATCTTCTTTTCCGTGGAGGAATAGAAGAGCAGCAGATCCTTGAGCTCTTCCTTGTGGACGCCGAACTCGTCGTAGACGCCGAATTTCAGCTGGACGCCGAAGATGGAGAAGAATTTTTCGTAGGTCTCCCGATCCTTTTTCAGCATCGTTTTCAGCTCGCTCGTGATCTTCTTGTCGATGGCCTTGGCGATGACCTTGAGCTGGTGATCGTGCTGGAGCATTTCCCTGGAGATGTTCAGGGAGAGGTCGGCGCTGTCCACCAGCCCCTTGACAAAGCTGTAGTAGTCGGGGAGGAGGTCGGCGCATTTTTCGGTGATGAGCACGCCACTGGCGTAGAGGGCCAGGCCCTTTTCGTAATCTTTGGTATAGAAGTCGTAGGGGGCGCGGCCGGGGATGTAGAGCAGGGCGTCGTAGGTGGCCAGCCCTTCGGTCTTGCTGTGGATCACCTTCAAAGGCTCGGTGTAGTCATAGAATTTATCCTGATAGAACTGTTGATATTCCTCTTTGGTGATCTCGCTCTTGTTCTTGCGCCAAAGGGGGATCATGCTGTTCAGCGTTTCGGTCTCGATGACGGTCTCCGTTTCGCCTTCCTCGCCGCCTTCCACCGGGCGGACGCGACTGACGTCCATGCGGATGGGGTAGCGGACGTAGTCGGAATACTTCTTCACCAGGTTTTCCACGCGGAAAGCGGTAACGTAGTCGCTGTATTTTTCCTCCTCGTCGTCTTCCTTCAGCCAAAGGGTGATGACGGTGCCGGCGGTTTCCTTTGCGCAGGGCTCCACGGTGTAACCGTCGGCCCCTTCGGAGGTCCAGCGAAAGGCGCTGTCGCTGCCGAAAGCGCGGCTTTCGACGGTGATCTTGTCGCTGACCATAAAGGCGGAGTAGAAGCCGACGCCGAACTGACCGATGATATCGATGTCCTCGGCTTCGCCGTTTTCGTTCTTAAAGGCCTGGGAGCCGCTTTGGGCGATGGTGCCGAGGTTGTTTTCCAGCTCTTCCTCGGTCATGCCGATACCGTTGTCAGAGATTTTGAAAATCCTGTTTTCCTCATCGAGATCGATGCGGATCTCAAAATCGTCTTTGCCGAGGCCGACGCTGTCGTCGGTGAGGGAGCGGAAATAGAGCTTGTCGATGGCGTCGGAGGCGTTGGAGATCAGCTCCCGCAGAAAGATTTCTTTATGGGTATAGATCGAGTTGATCATCAGATCCAGCAGTTTTTTGGATTCGGCCTTAAATTGTTTCTTTTGCAATGCAATCACCTTATTTTCCCGTTATTTTAGCACTCTCAAAGGAGGAGTGCTAAAATAATGATACCACCTTTTGCCCGCCGTGTCAACCGCCGTCAAAAAAAGGCCCGCCAAGGGACGGGCCTTTCGTTATGGCCGCGGCGTTTCGCTCAGACGTCGCCGGTCATGCCGCGGTAAAGGAAGGTCACGATCTGACCGCGGGTGCAGGTGTCGTTGGGGGAGAACGTCGTCGCGCCGGTGCCGTTGGTGATCTTCTTCTCCACGGCCCAGATGACGGCGGTACGGTAAAAACCGTCACGCTTCACATCGGTGAAGGGCATGGCCGTGCCGGCGGGGCTCGGTTCGCCCTCGGCCCGGTGGAGGAAGGTCACGACCTGACCGCGGGTACAGCCCGCCGCCGGGCTGAACGTCGTCGCGCCGGTGCCCTTGGTCACGTCGTTTTCCACGGCCCAGAGCACCGCTTTATAGAAGTAATCCGTCTCCTTCACGTCGGTGAAGGGGCAGGAGGACGATGTCGGCTCCGGTTCGCCCTTGGCCCGCCAGAGGAAGGTCACGACCTGGCCCCGGGTGCAGGTGGCGCCGGGGGAGAACGTCGTCTCGCCGGTGCCCTTGGTAATCTGCGGTTCGTGGCTCACCGCCCAGGATACGGCCTTGGCGTAATAGGCGCCGGCGGCGACATCCTTAAAGGGCATTTTGGCCGTATCGTCAGTAGGCTGATCCGTGGGATCGTCCTTCGGATCGTCTGTGGGATCGTCCTTCGGGTCATCGGTGGGATCGTCCTTGGGGTCATCGGTGGGATCGTCTGTGGGGTCATCGGTGGGATCGTCTGTGGGATCGTCCGTGGCTTCCGGCGGAATCACGCTGTTGTAATGGATCCTGGCCTTGGTCAGCGCCGAGTTGCCTTTGTCAAAGGTAATTTTCTTCCATTCCGCCTCGGTACCTTCGTAGTAGACGTCGCCGATGGCGCCGCACTCGGCAAAGGCGTCGCTGAACACGGCGTTGAGGCTCTTCGGCAGCGTCACCTTTTCCATGGCCGACAGGGTGTGGAAGGCGTTGAAGCTGATGACCGTGGTGCCGCTCTCAATGATGAGTTCGCTGACGCTTTTCCGCAGGTCGAACCAGGGGGAGGTCACATAGTAGGATTTTTGGTAGTTCATCACCACGGCGTTGGTGACGGTGCCCTCGCCGCTGATCCGAAGTACGCCGTTATCGCTCAGTTTCCATCTCAGGTCGTCGGTCCAGTACGCTTCCCAGGGCCGCGCGGCGAAACCGGCGGAGAGATCTCCGCCCCAGCTGGAAGCGCCACGGCCGCAGATGCCGCTCCTGATTTCAACAGGCGTCGGGTTCACGTCGCCGCCGCCGCTGCCGCCGCTGTAGCTGAAAGCGGCGTTGAGCAGGGGCGCGTTGTTGTCGCTGATCTCAATGAGCCCCCACTGGGCCTTGGTGCCGGCGTAGTTGACTTTGGCCAGTTTGGGACATTCGTTAAAGGCGTGATCCTCAATGTATTTCATCGTCGAACCGATGTTGACCACGGCCAGGACGGGGCAGGCGACAAACGCGCCTTTGCCGATGGATTTGACGCCCTCGGCGAAGGTGACGGCGCGAAGGTTCGGGCAGCTGTCAAAGGCGTAGCGGCCGACGCCCAGCACGTTGCCGCCGACGGTGACGTCGGTCAGGGCTTTGATGCCGCAGTAGGCGCCGTCGCCGATCTCGGAGATGAAGTTCGGCACGGTGTAGTCGGCGGCGATGGCCTTGGCCGCCGGGTAGCGCACCAGCGTTTCCTTATCCTTGGAGTAGAGAATGCCTTCCTCGCTGAGGAAATTCTGGTTGGCGCTGTCCACGCTGAAGGATTTCAGGCTGTCGCACCAGTCAAAAGCGTAGCTGCCGATGGAGACGACGCTCTTGGGGATCTTGATCTCCTTCAGGGAGCGGCAGCTCATAAAGGCGTAGCCGCCGATTTCGGTGACGCCGTTGGGGATGGTCAGCGAAGTGAGGCCGGAGCACTCGTTAAAGGCGCCCTCGCCGATGATCCGGACGGTGCCGGGGATGGTGACCGAGGTGATGTCGCCGCGTTGATGAAAGACGCCTTCGCCGATTTCGGTGACGGTGTTGGGGATCACGACGGCGCCGCCGGGTCCGGTGTATTCGGTGAGCAAGCCGCCTTCGACGGTAAAATCCGTATCGGCGGCGGCAAGGGGCGCCGAAAAGACCAGCAGCAGCAGGCAGATGATGAGTGTCAGCGCGTTGCGGTGTTTCATGGTGTTACCTCCGTTCTGTTTCGCGGTAGGGTAAAAGTGTTTCTTTTCCTTTCATTTTATCACCGGAACGTCTCTTTTCCCGCTTGGTTCGCCATTGTTTTCGGGTTTTTTCGGTGATGTCGCTCCCGGCGGCAAATATCGATATTATACAGCGGATTTAACAAAAAAGAACGCGCCGCCGATGGCGCTTTCGCGGTGAAACGGAGGCGAAACCGCCGCCATCGTGACGCCCCGAGGGGAAAACACCGTCCGAACGGTGACGGTTTTCCGTCCCGACGCCGCGGACGGATTTTACTTTTTCGCCGCCGCCGTGATATAATCGGAGCAACAGGAAGGGAGTATTTCCGAAGAAGGGTTTTCGTCTCCCCGCGGTCGGCGGGTCAGGGGGCGAAGACCCTTGTTTCATAAGTCACCCAACGCGAATCCATCCATTTAGGAGGTATGAAAATGAATGTTGTGGAAGTCACCCCGCGGGATATGAAAATCAAAGCCAAGCGGCTCCGCCGTTCGGGACTGGTTCCCGGCGTGATCCGCGGCGCCGGATTCGGCGAGGGTCTCCCCGTCCAGCTCCCGGTCCGCGCCGCCGGGAGGCTGCGGCGGACAAAGCGGGCCGGCAGCGTCGTCGACGTCCAAATCGGGGAAAAGCGGTTCCCCGCCCTCATCCGGGAGCTGGAATACGACAGCGCGAGAGACGAGATCGTACAGATCAGTTTTGAGACTTTGGCGGAGGGGAAAAAGGTCAACGGCGCCGCCGAGGTCATCCTGATCAACCGGGACAAGGCCCGCGGCAGCGCCGAACTGACGCTCCGGAGCGTCCCCCACGCCGCGGAGCCGGCGTTCCTTCTCGACACGGTGAAGCTGGATCTGGCGGGGCTCGCCCCCGGCACCGTCCTCACCGTCGGGGAGCTGCCGGCGTTCCAAAGCGACCGTATCGAACTCCGGGTCGATCCCGATACCATCATCCTGCGCGTCAAAGAGCGGAAGCGGGCCTTTGCCGCCGCCGAAAGTGAGGAAGACGAGGAATGAGCGGCCCGCCAAGGCTCGGCATCGGCTTCGCCACCGGCCGCCGCTCCTTCAAAAAGGTGCTGTTCTCCCATCTCAGCGTCTGGAAGGAGAGCCGCGAAACGCTGCCGCCGGAGCAGACGCCGCGGCTGAGCCTCTTCGTCTCCTACGATCTCGATTATCAGAATACCCGTCCGGCGGATTTTACAAACCTCGGCCCGGAGATCACCGAGCACTTTGACGAGATCGTCTTCATGGGGGCGAAGAACGCCGCCCGCTCCCTCGGCCGGAGCGCCCTCTCCGCCGAGGGGCGAAAGGCCGTGTTCGGCCCGGGCTACGCCGGCAAACGCAACGCCGTTCTGCTCTCCGCCATTGAACACCAAATGGATTACCTGCTCTTTCTCGACGACGACGAGTACCCGATGGCGGTGACCAACGCCGGGGGCTTCTGCCTTTGCAGCGGTCAGCAGGTCTTTTTGGCGCACTTAAAGGAAATCGCCGCCGCCGACTACACCAACGGCCGCCACTGCGGCTACATCTCGCCGATCCCTCAGATCGACTTTGACGCGGTCTTCGGCGAGGACGACCTCCGCCGCTTCATCGAGGCCATCAGCAACGACATCCTCTCCTGGGAGAGCGTGCGGGACCTGGCCCGCTCCGGCGGCGTGACCTACGCTTCCGCCGCGGTGCTGGCCGACGGCGACACCGACGAGGTCCCCTGGGAAAAGGGCTGCCGCTTTATCTCCGGGGCGAATCTCTGTGTCAACCTGAAAGACCCGGCGCGGACGTTCCCCTTTTACAACCCGCCGGGAGCCCGGGGTGAGGACACGTTCCTCTCCACGCTGCTCCACGAACGCAGGGTCGTTAAAATCCCCTGCTACACCTTTCACGACGGCTTTTCCTACTACCCCCGCGTCCTCGACGGCGCCCTGCCCATTCGCCTGCGGCCCATCCGGGCGACATCGCCGCGGATCGTCTCCCGGTTCTTCAGCGCCTGCGTCGGCTGGACGCGCTATAAGCCGCTGCTGCTCTACATCACGGAGCGGGAGACCTTTGCCGAGCGGACGGAAGCGATCCGCGCCGCCCTCGAAGAAACCGCGCCCAAACTCGCGGCGCGCTTTGGGGACGGGCGCTTTCTGACGATTCCCGGGGAATTTGAGAAGTACCACCGCAACGCCGCGAAGCACTGCGGCCAGTTCGCGCTGGCGCGGAACGCCTGGCGGGAGATCGTCAGCACCGCCGGGAAAACCGAGAAAGGATAAAGAAAACGCCCCGGATTTCCGGGGCGTTCGTTATGAATCAAAGGGAATCTCACGGCGTCAGCTTGGAAAGGCCGCTGATGATCTGAGCCGCCTCCGCCCGGGTCGCCGTGTTCTGCGGGCGGAAGGAATGGGTGCCGTCGCCGTTGTCGTAGCCGCGGAGGACGCCGGCGTCGGTCATCACCTTCACCGCCGCCGCGGCCCAGCCGGCGATATCGCCGCTGTCCTTAAAAGAAACGCTCTTGCTCTCGGCGGCAAGGGCCTTTTTCTCGTAGTCGTGATAGTAGCGGTAGAGCATCGTCACCAGCTCCTGGCGGCTGATGTCCTTGTCCGGAGCGAAGACGCCGTTGCCGAGGCCCTGGGCGATCTTGTTCTTTTCGCCCCAGATCACCGCCGGTTCGTACCAGCTCCCCTTCGCGACGTCGGTAAAGGGAGCGCTCCCCTTCACCTCCGGCTCACCGGCAAGACGGTAGAGGATCGTCACGAACATCGCCCGGGTGAGCTTCATCGCGGGGGCGAATTCCGTCTCTTTGACGCCGACCATCAGCTTTTTGTTGTAGACGTCGACGACAGCGCCGTAGAACCAGTTCTGTTTGGAAACGTCGGTAAAGACGTTGCCGTCCTTCTTGTTAAACAGCGTCTTCATGGCGTTCTCATAATCGACGAGGCCGTAGCCGTAGGTGGTGTCGTAGCCCTTGCCCCCTAAGTCCACGCAGGTCTCCGAAAGCAGGATCATAAAATCGCCGGAGGAATACTCTTTGTCGACGGACCGCGCCATGACGGCGAGACCGGCGACGAAGGGCGTCGCCAGGGAGGTGCCGCCGACGCTGCGGTAGAGCGGCGTGTGCTCATCCTCCTTGCTGGCGGGGTTCCCCAGCGTCAGGACGCTGACCCCCGGGGCGCAGCAGAAGACGGCCCGGTTCCGGGCGGAAAAGGAAGCGGGCTGGAATTTGCTGTCCACGGCGCCGACGCCGATGACGCAGTCGTAATAAGCGGGGTAACAGTAGTCGTCCCGTCCGGAGAGGGACTGATGGTTGTTGCCGGCGGCGGCGACGAGGATCGCGCCGTTTTCGTCGGCGTAACGGCAGGCGGCCTCAAGGAGGTCGACGTTGCCGTCTTTTTCCAGATCGTCCTTGGAAAAGAGGAAGCTCATGCTGATGACGTCGGCGTGATACTCGTCGACGGCGTCTTTGATGGCCTCGGCGATGACGCCGGTGGTGGCGATTTTCGTTTTGGAGCCTTCGTCCCAGTAAAAGGCGCGCTGAGAAACGACGGTCACATCGGCGCAGAGGCCGGTGATGCCCTCGTTGTTGTTGGTGGTGGCGCCGATGACGCCGGCACAGGAGGTACCGTGGGAGGTATCGTCGTGATCGTTGACGCCGCCGTCAACATAGTCCTTCCCGGCGACGAAGTTCCTGCCCGCGTCGGGGTGCTCATAGAAAAAGCCGGAGTCAATGACGCAGACCACCACATCCTTGGAACCCTTGGTATAGTAGCGCCAGCAGTTTTCAATGTTCACGGCGCGGAGGCCCCACTGGTCTTTCGATTCCGTGTCGTTGTAAACGGGGGTATAGGTCACGTTTTCGCAGAGTTCGGCCTTCCCCGAGGGGAAAACTTCCGCCACGAGGGCGCTGTCCTTCAGGGCGGCGGCGGTTTCCGCCGTCGTCCGGTAATAGCCGTCGATGACGTGGCGCAGGCCGTAATCGGCCGCGGTCTCTTCTATTTCGTTCGCGGGGGCCGCCGCGTCAAAGGCGACGATCCATTCTTCCGTTTCCCCGGCGCTGATGCCGGCGGACCAGACCAGCGGCAGCAGGAGCGCGAAGAGGCCCCACAGGAGAAGCTTTTTTTTCATATTCCGCCTCGATTCTCAATGAGAGTTCATCTTTATATTATAAATTACCGCTTTCACACTGTCAAGAACTCCCTCATAAAAACCGTTTATTACATCAAAAGCCCATCAAAAGCCCGCGTTTTCCCCGCGAAACCGCGGTGGTGAAAAAAGCGGCGGACCGCCGCGCGCCCCTGCCGGAGCCGCGCCGCTGTCCGCCGCGGGGCGTCTGTTCTGTTGTCCGCCGTTCAGCGTTCCTCGCGGTAGTAGTTCACGCTGAGGTAGCCCGGCTCGGCGCTGTTCTTCTTTTTCCGCGCCGACTCAATGGCCAGCACCAGCGCGGTGATGAGGAAGGGCAGCAGCTGATAAAACTCGTTGGGGATGGCGGAAAGCCAGCCCAGCACCGTCGGGAAGGCGTCGGAGAGATTCCCCTTCCAGGCCATCAGCACGTTGAACATGCCGAAGAAGAAGGAGCCGAAAATCGCTTTCAGCGGGTTCCAGTTGGCAAAGATGACCAGGGCCACGGCAATCCAGCCCATGCCGTTGATCCACGACTCGTTCCAGGCGCCGCCGTTGGTGACAAAGGCCATGTAGCAGCCGCCGAGGCCGCAGATGCCGCCGCCGACGACGATGTTCAGATATTTGGCCCGGTTGACGTTGACGCCGACGGCGTCGGCAGCGGCGGGGTTCTCGCCCACCGCCCGGACCCTCAGGCCGACTTTCGTCCGCAGGATATAGGCCCAGGCCACAATCGCCACGGCGATGGCGATGTAAACAAAGATGTTGTAGGAGAACAGCAGTCTGCCGAGATAGGGGATGTCCCGCAGCAGCGGGATGCCGTTGTCGGCGACGATGCGTTTCAGATGGGCCGCGTCGGAAAGGGCCGGGAAGGAGCCGGTGTTCGTCAGCATGCGGCCGATGAAGAGGTAAACACCGTTGCCGAAAATGGTCAGCGCCAGCCCGGTCACGGTTTGATTCGTCTGGAACGTCACCGTCAGCACGGCGTAGATCAGGGCGCAGAGCGCCGCCGAGAGGAAGGCCGCGGCCATGGCGACGAGAAGACTGTTGGTAAAGCAGCCCAGGCAGTAGCCGCAGATGGCGCCGACGGCCATCATCCCTTCCACACCGAGGTTGAGGTTGCCGGCGCGTTCCGAGAGGATTTCACCGGTGGTGGCAAAGAGCAGGGGTGTGCCCATGCGGACAGCGTAATAGAGAAAGCCGATCAAAACAGCCATTTATTTTTCCCCCTTTCTCTTCGTATGGAAGGAAACGCGGTAGCGAATGAAGAAATCCGCCGCCAAGATCGTAAAGAGGATGACCCCTTCCAGGATATCCGAAGCCGAGGAGGAGATCGTAAAGGTGCTCTCGCAGACCGAGGCGCCCTTTTGCAGGATCCCCAGCATCAGGGAGACGATGAGGATGCCGAAAGCGTTGAGCTTGGCCAACCAGGCCACGATGATACCGGTAAAGCCCACGTTGGAGTCGATGCCGTCGCTGAGCATGTGGCCGGTGGCGGAGCCGGTGACCTGAAGCATGCCGGCGACGCCGATGACGGCGGCGGAGAGGAACATCGTCCGCAAAACGACGCGGTTGACGTTCATCCCGGCGTAGCGGGCGGTGTTTTTGCTGTCGCCGACGACGGCGATCTCAAATCCCTGCTTCGATTTAGCGAAATAGACCCAGGTGAAGACGACGAGGAGCAGCAGAATGAGGAGGGAAATATCCACATCGACGCCGAAGAGGCTGAACTGGGGCTGCCAGGCGCCCTCGGGGAGGGTGCGGAAGTCCGGCCGCAGCACCGCGCCGGTCTCGCTCAGACGGCGGAAGAACATCGTGTTCTTCAGGTAGGTCAAAAAGTAAAAGGCGATGTAGTTGAGCATCAGCGTCAGCAGCGTCTCGTTGGTGTTGAATTTCACCTTGAGCACCGCCGGGATCAGCCCGAAGAGGCCGCCGCAGAGGGCCCCGGCGAGGAACGCCAGGGGCAGCACGACGATGGCCGGAGCCACGTCGCCGAGGGCCAGACCGACGGTGGCGGCGCCGACGGCGCCCATGATGAACTGACCGTTGCCGCCGATGTTCCAGAACCGCATCTTAAAGGCGTAGGCGATCCCCAAAGACGTAATGGCCAAGGGGATGACGATGCGGATGAAGCCCCTGAGGTAGATGGCGTTGTCAAAGCAGCCGACGACCATCGTCTTATAGTAGGCGAAGGGATTCACGCCCATCAGGGCGACGAGAATGCCGCCGATGACGAGGGAGAGAGCCACCGCCGCCAGGTAGAAAAGGAAGTTCTGGGCGTGAGTCAGCGGGTCCCGCTTGGAGATATGGAGGAGCCGCTCCCGCCGGGGCTTTTGCTTCTTTTCCTGCTTTTTGGCCTGCTCAGCGTCGAAATCGACTTTGATATCGACGTGATCGAGGGCTTCGTAGTCCCGTTCCTCCTCGCTCTTTTCCGAGAGGGCGTCGGTCATCAGCAGGCCGAGATAGGCCTTGTCCACCTCTTTCGCGTCGACAATGCCGGTAACTTTGCCGTGACAGAGCACCATGATCTTGTCGCAGAGCTCCAGCATGACGTCGAGGTCCTCACCGACAAAGAGGATGCCGACGCCCTTTGCCTTCTGATCGTTGAGGGTGTCGTAAATGACGTAGGAGGAGTTGATGTCGAGGCCGCGGACGGGATAGGCGGTGATGATCACCGAAGGGTCGGCGTCGATTTCCCGGCCGAGAAGCACTTTCTGGACGTTGCCGCCGGAGAGCTGGCGCACCGGGGTATCCGTTCCCGGCGTCACCACTTCTAAGTCGCGGATGACTTTTTCGGCGGTGCGTTTGGCCTTTTTGCGGTCGACGAGGGGGCCTTTGCCCTCGTTGTAGTTCTTCAGCATCATGTTGTCGGTGACGCTGAGGGAGGCGGCGAGCCCCATGCCGAGGCGGTCCTCGGGGATGAAGCTCATGCTGATGCCGCGCTCAATGATATCCTGAGGGGAGTGACCTTCGATGTGTTCCCCCCTGTATAAAATCGAACCGGACTCAATGGGGATCAAACCGGCGATGGCCTCGCAGAGCTCCTTTTGGCCGCAGCCGGCCACGCCGGCGACGCCGAGGATCTCGCCGCTGCGGATGGCGAAGGAGATATCGTCGATGGCCTTGGCGCCCTCGTCGTTTAAGATCGAGAGGTGTTCAATCTCCATGACGGTTTCGTCGTATTCAAATTCGGGGCGGTCGATGGCGAGTTCCACGGCGCGGCCCACCATCAAGTTGGTCAGTTCCGCGGCGTTGGTCTCCGCCGTCACGACGGTGCCGACGGTCGTTCCCTTCCGCAGGATCGTGACGCGATCGCTGAGTTCCAGCACCTCGTTGAGTTTGTGGGTGATGATGATGATGGAATACCCGGCGCGGCTCATTTTGCGCAAAATCGAAAAGAGCTTTTGGGTCTCCTGATGGGTCAGCACCGCCGTGGGTTCGTCGAGGACGAGGATGCCGGCGCCGTAACAGAGCACTTTTAAGATCTCAATGGTCTGTTTCTCGGAAACGGACATCTCGGAGACGGTCTTTTCCGGGTGGATCTCAAAGCCGAAATCGGCGCTGATGCGGCGGATCTTCTCGAACCGTTCCTTTTTCAGGAAGAACGACGTGTCCTCCTCGTTGCCGATCCAGATGTTATCGGCGGCGGTAAAGTTTTCCACCAGCTTAAAGTGCTGATGCACCATGCCGATGCCGAGGTTCTTGGCGTCTTCCGGGGAGTTGATGGAAACGACCTCGCCGTTGACGCGGATCTCGCCCTCGTCGGGCTTATAGATCCCGGAGAGCATGTTCATCAGCGTCGTTTTGCCGGCGCCGTTCTCACCCAAAAGCGCCAGGATCTCGCCGCGTCTCAGAGTGAGATCGACGCGGTCGTTGGCGACGACGGAGCCGAACCGTTTGGTGATCCCCGAAAGGGAAATCGCGATGCTTTCTTTATCTGCCATAATATAATTGTTTACCCTTCCGAAAGTAATAAAGACGAACTGAGGAGCGCCTTTTTTGCAAAAAGGCACTCCTCAGAATCAGACTTCACTTATTTGAGTTCAACGCCTTTGACGAAGTAGTTCATTTCACCGGTGATGACTTTATCCTCAACGGAAGCGCCGCCGGCTTCAACGATGGTGTTGCCTTCACTGTCTTCCAGAGCGCCGTCGGTCTGAACGACCGCGCCGCTTTCATCAAAGGAGAGCTTCACGCCGGAGAACACGTCCCAGCTGCCGTCCATCAGGAGTTCCTTCACGGCGTCGATCTTTTCCTGGGTGCCTTCAACGCAGTTGGCGGTCAGCGGAGCGACGTCAACAAAGCCTTCTTTGATGCCGCCGTAGTAGTTGCCCAGGTCGGCCCAGGTGCCGTCGATCACGGCCTGAACGGCGGTGGTGTAATAGACATCCCAGTTCCAGATCGCGGAGGTCAGTTCCGCGTCGGGAGCGTCGGCGGACATATCGGAGTTGTAGCCCACGCCGAAGACGCCGGCTTTTTCAGCGGCGATCTGGGGGTTGGCGCTGTCGCAGTGCTGGGCGATGACGTCGCAGCCCATTTCAATGAGGGCTTCGGCGTAAGCCGTTTCGTTGGTCGGGTCGGACCAGCTGCTCAGGGATTTCACATAGACGACGGCGTCGGGGTTCACCGACTGGACGCCGAGAGCGAAAGCGTTGATGCCGGAGCAGGTTTCAGCCAGTTCGGTGCCGTAGGCGGAGACATAACCGATCTTGTTGGTTTCGGTCTTAAGGCCGGCGGCGATGCCCGAGAGATAGCGGGCCTGATAGATGCGGCCGAAGTAGTTGTTGAAGTTGGTGTCGTTGGAGAGGTAGCCGGTGGCGTGGGAGAAATAGATGTCGGGATATTCAGCGGCCAGTTCCTCGGTGGTTTCCATATAACCGTAGCTGGTGGTAAAGATGATGTTGCAACCCTGGGCAACGCAGTCCTCGATGGCGGTGCGGATGGCGTTGGAGTCGGAGTCGGAAACGTTCAGCTCACGGACGATCTGGTCGTCGGAGAGACCGAGGTTTTCCTGCATACCGACGATGCCCTGATCGTGCATGTAGGAGTAGCCGGTGCCGTCGGCGGGGTCGCCGATGTGGACAACGCCGACTTTGATGTCTTCCACGGCGATGCCGGCGGCGGCGCCGTCATCGGCGGTGGATTCCTCTTCGCCGCTGTTGCTGCTGCCGCAGGCGGCAAAGGAGAAGACGACGACGAGAGCGAGCAAAACTACGAGAAGTGCTTTTGTCTTTTTCATTTTTTCCTCCAGAAAAATTTTTATTTACAAGGTCTCATGACCTCATAGCCGAAACGTCAGTCCCGAAAGACGATTTCACCGTCGACGGCGTCCATTTCATCGATGATCGCCATGGATTCCAGCCGGATACCGTCGTCGCGGAGTTTTTTGCCGCCGTCCTGGAAGCCCTTTTCAATGGCGATGCCGACCCCGGCCAGGGTGGCGCCGGCCTGGGAAACGATGTCGATGAGGCCGCGGACGGCGTTGCCGTTGGCGAGGAAGTCGTCGACGATGACGACGACGTCGTCATCATGGAGATATTCCTTGGCGACGCGGATGTCGTAAACGCAGCCGTGAGTGAAGGATTCCACCGGGGAAGAGTAGACCGAGGAACCGAGGTTCTTCGTCTGGGATTTCTTCGCGAAGATCATATCGCAGCCGAGGCTCTGGGCCACGGGGAAGGCGATGGCAATGCCGCTGGCCTCCACCGTCAGCACTTTGGTGACGCCGTCGGAAGAAAAACGCCGGGCGATCTCCTCTCCGAGAGCCTCCATGAACGTCACGTCGATCTGATGGTTCAGGAAGCTGTCCACTTTCAGGATATTGCCGGCGAAAATTTTCCCGTCGCTGATGATTTTTTCATGAAGCAAGTCCACGTTAACACCTCTAAAAAACAAATGGATTCCGTACCTTTATGTACTCTATCATTTTACTATGAGCCCGGTCAAAATTCAATACCATTCCGGCCTTTTCGGCAAAAAAATCAAAGGCGCACCACGGTCAAAAGGCCGCTCCCCGTCACCGCGCCGCCGCCGTCGCCCCAAAGGCAGTCCCCGGGAGCGAAGGGCACGCCGCCCCAGACGCCGCAGGCGGAGCGGGAGATCACCGCCGCTTTTCCCGGGAGGGGAAAGCCGCCGCCGGCCAAAGCGACGCGGTCATATTGAAAAGGAAACGCTCCCCGCGCCTCCCGGCCGGTGAGATCCGCGGCGGCCAGCCCCGCTGACAGCCGCAGCCCGCGTCCCCTGCCGTAATCGAAAAGCCTGTACGTGACGTCGCTGTTCGTCTGTATTTCCAAAAAGACCGCCCCGGCGGCGGTGTGGACGGCGCCCCGGGGGATGAGGATCTCGCCGCCGACGGCGGCGGGAACGGGACGCAGCAGAGAGAGGATCGACCCGTCGCCGCAGCGGCGACGGCACTCCGCGGCGGTGACCTCCCGGCGAAAGCCGACGTAAAAACCGGTCTCTCCGTAAACCTCCTCGATGAGCCAGAGTTCCTCCTTCTCCGGATGCACCTGAACGGAGAGGGGCCGCGCGGCGTCGATGACCTTCACCAGCAGCGGGAAAGCGTCGGGATCCTCGCCCCGCTCCGCTAAAAAGCGGCGGAAGGAGACGCCGTTCGCCAGCGCGGCGGAGCGCCCCGGCACGGCGCTGAGGAGATAGGCCTCGCCGACGCCGCTCTCCCCGTATCGCTCCGCCAGCCGCGTCCCGGCCCAGGGCGTCTTTTTTAAATAGGGTCTCAGCTTCCAGACCGTCTCTTTCGCCATATCCGTTCCTCCGCTTCTTTTTTCTAAAAAGCTATGAAGGGAGACCGGCGTTCATAACGGCGGCAACGAAAAAGGCCCCTCCTTTTTGGGGAGGGAGCCTGTCATTCTATGGGGTGTTCTTTCACCGCGTCAGTCGCCGTAGATGATCCGATGGATCCGATCGGCGGCGCGGTCGAGGTCGTAATGCCAGTACCAGAGGCCGTCGCTGTCCTTATAGCCTTTCAGGTCGGTCTCATAGGCGATGTCCGGGATCGTGTACCGCTCCGGCTCAAAGCCGCGGATCATCATCGGCGTCAGCCGGATCACGTCAAAAGAGCTGATCGACGTATCGACGATGGCGGAGAACTTATGGACAAAGCGGGGATACCCCCAGGGGGGCATATGGCGCACCGAGGCGAAAATGCCGTTCAGAACTTCCTGCTGGCGGTCGGTGCGGGCGTTGTCGGAGTCGATTTTGCGGATGCGGGAATAGCTGATGGCCTGATTGCCGTCGAGGGTGACGGTGCCGCTGTTTTCCAGATGGGGCGAACCGGGGAACTGCTCGTCGATCAGAGCGTTGATCTGTTCCCGCTCGGCCTCGTCCACGTCGAGGGTGACGCCGCCGACGGCGTCAACGATCCCCGCCAGCTGGTTGAAGTTGACAGTGGCGAATTCCCGTATATCGGTGTGGTAGACCTGGTTGATGGTCTTTACCGCCAGTTCCGGGCCGCCGTAGGCGTAGGCGTGGTTCAGCTTTGTCTCGCCGTGGCCCTCCACCGGCACCTTGGAATCGCGCAGCAGCGAGATCATTTTCATCTCGCCGGAAAAGAGATCGACGGAGACGATCATCATGGCGTCGCTGCGCCCGGCGTCGCTGTCGTCCCTGGCGTCGACGCCGAAGAGGAGGATGTTGGTGACACCGGCTCTGCTGTCGGCGGAAATCCCCAGGGAAGCGTCGTCTTTGGGCAGCGGATGGGAATTGAGGTTACCCATCGTGTAGATCCAGAGCCCGCCGAAAAAGAGCACGACAACGGCGACGGCGACGACGATTTTTTTGCGGCGTTCCCCGCCGCTTTCGTCCTCCTCGGAAAAGGAAAAGTTCCTGTTCCCCCGGGACGGTCCCGTTTCCGCCGGTTCCTCCCGGCGGGGCACGGCCCGGACGGATCTGCGCCGATGGGACTGCGGAGCGTCCTGCGTCCGGGCGTCACCGTAGACCGAAGGTGTTTTGACCACCTTCGGACGGCTCTTTTTCCCGTCATCGCCGCGGTTATAATCTTTTTCTCGGTACATCGTCCGTCACCTGCCATCGGGCCGAAATTGTCGTTTCCGAGGGGCCCGCTTCATTATACCACAGGAAAAGCGCCGCGCCAATACATCATTTTCCGAGGGACAGAAAAGGCCGCGGAGAGCCCCGTCCCCGACGAACCCTTTATTCCAGCATGGCGTCGACGGTCTCCCGGAGCCGCTGGCCGGAAATGGTGCCGGTCTGATCGGCGGCGACATTCCCCTCGCCGTCGATGAAGATCGTCCGGGGAATGGAGCTGACACCATAGGCGGCGGCGCCGTCCATTTCGGTGTCGAGATAGACCGGGAAGGTATAGCCGTTCTCTTTCATGAAAGCGGCGACGCTCTCGGCGGTCTCCTGCTGGCCGTCGGTGAGGTTCACCATCATAAAGCGGACGCGGTCGCCGTAAGCGGCGGCGGCCTCGTCAAAATCAGCCAGCTCCGAGCGGCAGGGCTGGCACCAGCTGGCCCAGAAATTGACGACGACGGGCGTCCCTTTCAGGTCCGAAAGGGAGACTTTGTTCCCGTCCATGTCGGTGACGGTGAAATCGGCGGCGGCTTCGCCGCCCTGTTCCGTCGGGGCCGACGTTTCCGGGGAATAGGTGCCCGAAAGGGCGCGGTAGGCGGTGACGCCGATGGCCAGCGCCAGCAGCAGAGCGAGCAGGAGCAGCAGCGTTTTGCGTTTTTGTTTCATGGATACCTCCAAAGATCAGGAATTAAAGAGCGAGAGCAGCAGGGTGAGTTTCCCCGTGGCCATGGCGACGCCGACGGCGATGAGGAACAGGCCGCAGACGACGCGGATGGCCCGAAAGTGACGTTTGATGGCCTGAAAGGCGGCGGAGAGCTCATCGAGAAGCACCGCCGAGAGGAGAAAAGGCAGCCCCAGGCCGAGGGAATAGACGAAGAGCAGCAAAAAGCCTTCTCCTGCGTGGGCGGACACGGAAGCCATCATCAGCGCCGCGCCGAGGAACGCGCCGACACAGGGCGTCAGACTGACGGAATAGATGACGCCGAAGAGAAAGGACTGGAAAATCCCGGTCACGCTCCGCCCCTCCTTCATCCCCTTAAAAAAGGGCAGCGGCACGATCTCCAGATAGGAGAGGCCAAAGACGATAACGAGGACGCCGCAGACGAGCTCCACGGCGGCGCGGTGGTGGTTCAGCAGCGCCCCGGCGGTGCCGGCGAAGACGCCGAGGATACAGAAAACGGCGCTGAAACCGAGGACAAAGGCGCCTGCCCGGGGCAGGACGACACGGCGGCCGACGTTCCCGCCGCCGGCAAAATAAGAAATGTAGACCGGCAGCATCGGCAGGACACAGGGGGAGATGAAAGAGACCAGCCCTTCCAGAAAAGTAATGAGATACTGCATAAAAACTCCGTTCCGTCCGAAGACGGTTTTTTAAAAAACAGGGACGGTGTGCAATTCCCGTTCATTTTACCGTCCGCAGGTGACCAACGACGTGTTCCTTCGGGAATAAATCGGCGTCCTTTGAGTTAAACTATCATGGAAAAAACCGGCGGCGGCACGATCCCGGCGGCGCGAGCCGCCCCGCCGCCGAAAACGGCACAGAAAGGACTTCTTTGATATGAAAGCAACAGGAATCGTCCGGCGCATCGACGACCTCGGACGCGTCGTCATCCCCAAGGAGATCCGGCGAACGATGCGCATCCGGGAAGGCGACCCTCTCGAAATCTTCGTCGATCACGAAGGCGAAGTCGTCCTGAAAAAGTATTCCCCGATGACGGCGCTGAGCGACTTCGCCGCGGAATACGCCGCCTCCCTCAGCCAGGCGCTGAACACAACGGTGCTGATCACCGACAGGGACGAGGTCATCGCCGTCAGCGGCGGTTCCCGCCGGACCTATCTGCACCGCCCCGTCGGTCCCCTCGTCGAGAAGGTCATGAACGACCGCCGCGTCCTGCTGAAGAACCGTCCCGGCGGCGAAACGACGCTGACCGAAGGGAACGGGGAAGCGGAAGAGACCGGGCTCAGCTGCTACTGCGCCGCGCCGATCCTGCCCGGCGGCGACGTCGCCGGCAGCGTCGTCATCTGCTCCGCGGAGCCGGGAAGGACCATGGGCGAAGTCGAAAAAAAGCTGGCGGAAACGGCGGCGTCATTCCTCGCCCGCCAGCTGGAACAGTGAGGGGCAAAAAAGGGTTGAACGCGCCGGGGGAACGCGGTACAATATAGAAAACACGGATTATTCCCGTATTTTCCGAAAGCGAAGGAGGATCTCTCCATGGGATTTTTTGACCGACTGAAAGGCGCCGACATCAACGAAGGCGTCAGACAATGCCGGGAGACGGAAAACGCCGTTCTCCTCGACGTCCGCGACGGTTCCGAGTACGCCGCGGGACACATCCCCGGCAGCGTGAACCTGCCCCTGGCCGGGATCGACGGCATCGCTGAAGTCGTCGCCGACAGGGAGCGCCCCATTTTCACCTACTGCCTCAGCGGCGGCCGCAGCGGCCGCGCGGCGGCGGCGCTGAAAGCCAAAGGCTACACCAGCGTCACCAACATCGGCGGTATCCGAGGCTATGAGGGAGAGCTGGAAAAGTAACGCCCCACAAAACGAAAAACGCGGCTTTTGAGGGCCGCGTTTTTTTTAAAGCTCAGACACGGACGCCCCATTTCAGCAAAAACAGCCAGAGCCCCAAAGCCAGGGCGAGACAGGCAAAAAAGCACCAAAAAAGGCCGTCGATATAGTTTCCCCAATTCAGCGTCGCGACAACGGTACCCAAAGTGCCGATCATCGACGTGGCGAAGCTCGTCAGCGCCGAGGCGGCGCCGGAGGTGTCCTCGTGCTGATTGAGAAGCACCACCATCCCAAGGGGGCGGGAGATCCCTTCGGCGTAGGTATAAGGCAGCAGGACGAGGAGGAAGAGCAGAGGGCTGATTTTGGCGAAGAGGCCGATCCCGGCGACGGTGACCGCCAGCAGGCCAAAGCAGATCCACAGAACGACCTTTCCCCGCAGCCGTCTGTCGAGAAAGAGATAGACGAAAGGAGCCGTAAAGGAAACGACGCAGATGCCGCCGTAGAACAGGCTGTATTGATAATAGCTCATACCGAAATCGGTGATGCAGATATAGGAGCAGACGGCGATAAAAGCGTAGAACGGCACGCAGATCAGAGAAATCACCGTCAGCATCACGCTGAAAGCGCGGTCTTTGCCCACCTCGACGAGGCCCCGCATGGCCGGGAGCACGCCGCCGCGGACGCGGCGTTCCGCCGGCAGCGTTTCCGGCAGCGCGCAGGCGAGGAGCAGCGCCACGGTGCCCAGAACGCCCAGCGCCGCCATAACCCAGCGCCAGCCGCCGAGGATCAGCAAAAAGGAGCCGAGGAACGGCGAGATCACCGGGCCCAGCACGACGACGGACTGAAGCACCGCCATGGCCTTCTGAAAGGTCTCGATGTCGAGGTAATCCTTGACCATGGCCATGGAAACGGCGGTGATGATGCCGGAGCCAAAGGCCGCGCCGCCGCGGCAAAAGATCAAAAAGGCGACGCTGGGAGCGACGGCGCAGCCATAACCGAAGACGGTGAAGAGCGCCACCCCCAGCAGCATCATTTTTTTGCGGCCGTATTCGTCGCTGAGGGGGCCGCCGATGAGGACGCTGAAAGCGCTGACGATGAAATAGACCGAAAGCGTGGCGTTGAGCGTCGCGGCGGTGGTGCCGAAATAGGCCAGAATATCCGGTTCCGCGGGCAGGAAGATGTCGCAGGCCATCCAGTCGATGGTAATCACAAAGATGATGATGGCGACAAAGACTTTATCGCTCATTTTTTTCGCTGCGTCCATAAAACACCCTCCCGCTCAATCCCTATCATCTTAATATGATTCGCGGCGAATGTCAAGCCGAAACGCGGCGAAGGGCACGGCAAAAGACCTGTGTACAATGGTTTGTATTCCTTTAAATTTTGTCCTTACATTTTTTTCGATTTTATGCTATAATAGAGATATGAAATTACTGTGACCTTTCTATGGAAACGGCAAAGACTTCACTGCGCGGCCGCAATTCAGAGGCGCCGGAAAAAGTAAAAGGGGAAAATCATGTTTCATATCGATGACGTCGTCGTTTACGGTCTTCACGGCGTGTGCCGGATCACTGAGATCGAAAAAAGGGAATTCGCCGGAGAGGAGCAGCTCTATTATACGATGAAGCCGGTGTTCGATAAGCGGAGCACCTTTTTTGTCCCCGCCGAGAACGAGCTCGCCGGGAAAAAACTGCGGACGCTGCTGAGCGACGAGGAAGTCCGGTCGCTGATCCGTTCCCTTCCCGAACAGCAGCCCATCGGCGTCAGCGATGAAAAGCACCGCAAGGAAGCGTATCAGCGCATCATCGAGAGCGGCGACCGGGCGGAGATCATGCGCCTCGTCAAGACCCTTTACCACCGCCGTCTGAAACAGGAAAAAGCCGGAAAAAAGCCGCACCTCGTCGATGAGCGCTTTTTAAAGGAAGCCGAAGACGTCCTCTGCGACGAGTTCGCCTACGTCCTCCGCCTCGATAAAGACGAAGTCACCACCCGCATCCGCAAAGAGCTGAAAAAGACAAAAAAATGAGTTCCCTCCCCCGGCCGAACCGGGGGATTTTTCACGCCGGAAGCACCGCACGCGGAAAGGCCGCCCTATCGGCGGCCTTTTATATTTAATTCGCTTTTTCCTTGTCGCCGACGTAGCGCTTGCGCTTGCCCGAGGTGGCAAAACCCATCTGCTCCCTGTATTTGGCGACGGTGCGGCGGGAGATCTCGATGTCCCGCTCTTTCAGCATTTCGGTGAGCTCGCCGTCTCTCAGCGGGTGCAGCGGATCCTCACCCTCGATGAGCTCCCGCAGGAGCTTTTTGATGTCGAGGACGTTTTTGTCGGAACCGGCGGAAACGCCCTTGGGGAAGAAATATTTAAAGGAGAACAGCCCCCGGGGCGTCTGAATGAACTTGTTGTTGATGGCCCGGGAGACCGTGGACTCGTGGACGCCGATGGCGTCGGAGATATCCTTGAGCTTCAGCGGCGCGGGATATTCCGCCGCCTCCTCAAAGAAGCCGCGCTGATGGTCGATGATGGCGAGGACCGTATCGGTGATGGTCTTCCGCCGCTGCTCAATGGATTTCAGTACCCAGAGGGCGGCGTGGAATTTTTCCTTGAGATACGTCTCGGTGGCGTTATCCAGAGCGGCGCCGCCGCGGAGCAGGTTCTGATAATAGTCGCTGACGTAGAGTTTGGGCACGCCCCACTCGTTGAGGATCACCGTCCACTCGCCGTCGATCCGGCGGACGGTCACGTCGGGGGTGATGTACTCGACGCGCTCGCTGCCGCTGTGGGAAAGGCCGGGACGGGGGTCGAGGGAACGGATCGTCTCCACGAGACGGTTCACCGTCGCCACCGGCAGCTTCATCTTTTTCGCGATCTGCGGGACGCGGTTGGAGGCCACCATATCGAGGTATTCGCCGATGATCTTCTGCAAATACTCATAGTCGGGGGATTCCCTGTCCAGCTGCAAAAGGAGACAATCTTCCAAACAGATGCAGCAGACCCCGGCGGGGTCGAAGCGGCGGATCATCGCCATGACCTCGGCCACCTCGGTGATGGGGAGCCCCATATCGGCGGAGATGTCCTCGGGGAGGGAAAGCAGATAGCCGTTATCGTCGACATAGGAGAGAATGAACTTGCCGATTTTCAGTTGGTGATCGGAAAGAGGCAGGATATTCAGCTGAAAGAGCAGGTATTCATAGAGATTGTTGAACGTCTCCGTCCGGGCCTCATAGGTGAAGGGCTCGTCCCGGTTGACCGTAAAACCGCTCTTGCCTCCTTCAAGATAATCCTTCCGCGCCGCGGCGAGGAGCTCCTCTTCCCGGGAAAAGGCGGTCTCGTCCTCATCGAGGACGGGATTGGTCTCCAGCTGTTCCCGGACAAACTGCTGCAGCTCCAAAAGCGGCATTGTCAGCAGATCGAGGGCCTGTTTCAGCTCGGTGGTCATCACCATTTTTTGAAGTTGTTTCAGCTCAAGATGAACGCCCGTCATGAATATCACCTGATTTCAGTCAAAAAAAGAGGAACAAAAAAGCATTTTTCGTCAAAAAATCCCGCTACCGAGATAGTAAGGGGATCCGATAAACACCATGTAAAAGAGCGGAAAACGCGCCGACGTGACAATCTCTTTTCACTGTTTATTTTAACAAAATCCGCCCCGTCTGTCAATGAAGGGCCACGTACCGAACGGAGGAAAAACGTGTAAAAGCGGCGGCTTTCCGGAACCCTTCCCGGCGCGCCGCCGCTTTTACACGGATGGATAGAAAGAAGAGACCCTCGCTTTTGCCGCGGAAAAAGGGAAAAAGGGAGCAGGCGGCAAAAGCCATTCGGTCCGCGCTCCGAAAAGAGCGGGCAGGGAGACCCGGGCTCAGTCCGGAGCTTTCAATAACGTCTCCTCACGCAGGGTTTTCCCGAAGGAGGCGAGAAGCAAAAAGCAAACGAAGATCATCGGCAGCGCCGACAGAATCGACGCCGACTGCAGCGCCGTCAGACCGCCGACAAAGAGCAGGATCGCCGCGGAAGAGCTTTCCGCCAGGCCCCAAAAGATCTTTAAGAAGGCCGGCGGTTCCTGCACGCCCTTCGCCGTCATCATCGCGCAGACGAAGGTCGAGGAGTTCGCCGAGGTAATGAAGAACACGGAAATCAGCACCACGGTGACGAAGGAAGTCAGCTTCGTCAGGGGGAACTGCTCCAGCAGGGCAAAGGTGGCGTAAGAGATATTCTCATCCATCGCCGAGGCAATGGAGCTCACGCCGGCCATGTCGAAGCGGATGGCGCTGCCGCCCATCACGGTAATGAAAATGACGCTGAGGATCATCGGGCAGAGCAGCGTGCCGAAAACGAACTGCCGCACCGTCCTGCCGCGGGAGATCCGGGCGATAAAGCCGCCAACAAAGGGGCCCCATGAAATCCACCAGGCCCAGTAAAAGACCGTCCAGCTGTTCAGCCAGCCGTCGCTTTCACCAAAGGGATCCGACCAGAAGCTGTCGGAGACCAGCGCCGCGAGGTACTGTCCAAAGGAATCGACAAAGAACCCCAGCACAAACAGGGTCGACCCGGCAAAGAGCACAAAGACCAAAAGGAGCAGCATCAAGGCGATGTTGATATCGCTGCACACTTTAATCCCCCGGTCGATCCCGGCGACGGAAGTGCTGATGAAGAGCACCGTCGTGACGGTGATGATGAGGAGCATCACGAAATGATGATAGGGAACACCGAACACATAGTATAGCCCGCTGTTGATCTGCATGGCGCCGAGCCCCAGGGAGGTCGCCACGCCAAAGACGGTGGCGAAGACCGCCAGAACGTCGATGACGCTGCCAAAGAGACCTTTGGCGTGTTTTTCGCCGATGATCGGAGCGACACAGCTGCTCAAAAGCGCCGGCTTGCCCTTGCGGAACTGAAAATAGGCCAAAGGCAGGCCGATTACGCCGTAGCAGACCCAGGGATGGATGCCCCAATGGAGGAAGGAGTAACGCATGGCGTTCACCGCGGCGTCGGGCGTGGAACCCGCGCCCAGCGGCGGCGCCAGATAATGGCTCATCGGCTCGGCAACGCTCCAAAAGACGAGGCCGATCCCCATTCCGGCGGAAAAGAGCATGAAAAACCAGCTGAAGGTCGAATATTCCGGTTTTTCATCATCTTTCCCCAGCACGACATTGCCATAGCGGCCGAGAGCGAAGCAAAGCAGGATCAGGATAAACGCGGCGACGGCAAGCAGGTACAGCCAGGAAAAATCAGTGCAAAACACCGTCAGCAGCCAAGAAAAGAACGTTTCCGCCGCCGCGGGGTTCACCACCGCGAAGATCAGGATCAGCAGACAGACGAAACCGCCGATGAAGAATACTTTTTTATCGACCGTTTCGGAAAAACCGCTTCGCATAGTTCACCAACTTCCTGAAGTGGGAGCGGAACGCGGCGGATGGAGATCCGCCGCATTTCCTTTTTTATGGAGAGTGTCGGAGAATTACTTCGTCAGTTCGGCGGATCTCTTGGCAACAAAGTCGCAGAGCTCTTTATCGAGGGCTTCGTCCATTTCGGGCGCTTCATATTTGGTGAGGAGATCCTGCCATTTGGCGCAGGCCGCTTCGGCGACGGTCTTCCGGCCGGCGGCGTCCCAATCCTGCCAGTTGCCGCGGTCGCTGACATAGACGTCGCGGAGTTCTTCACGGCAGAGAGCGAAGGTGGAGGGCTGATAGAGGAAGTGTCCGCCGGGGCCGACCTGAGAGATGTCGTCCATGAGGAATTTATCGTCGGCGAAGTCAAAGCCCTTCATGAATTTGCGGACGAGACCGGCGATTTCATCGTCGATGATGAATTTTTCATAGGAGAAGGAGGTGTAGTACTGCATGATGCCGGCGGCATGGAGCACATAGTTGATGCCGGAGGAAGCGGCGGCAAAGAGGGTCAGCATCGATTCGTAACCGGCCTGGGCGTCAACGACTTTGGCGTCATTCAGACCGCCGCCGCCGCGGCTGGGCATGCCATAGTAACGGGCCATCTGAGCGGTAGCCGCGGTATAGAGGGCGGTTTCGGCGGAGCCGATGGAGAGAGACATGGCTCTCATATCGCAGGCGCCGGAAGTGGAACCCATGATGCAGGGGGTGCCGGGGTTGATGAGCTGCGCGAGGCAGACGCCGGCGAGGATTTCAGCCATCTGCAGGGCGATGGTGGCGGCCATGGCCACAGGGCCGGTGGAACCGCTCATGACCAGGGAGGAGATCAGGCAGGCCTGACCGGCTTCGGCATAGGTCATCAGAGCGCCGAGCATTCTGTCGTCGTATTTCAGCGGGGTGATGGAGTTGATCAGCGTAATCAGAACGGGGTTCTTTTTGATCTGTTCTCTGCCGCCGAAGATCATTTCCGCCATTTTCACGGAATCGGAAGCGCCGACCACGCCGTAGGCGCTGCCCATGAAAGGTTTGTCGGAATATTTGATGTGGCTGTAAAGCATTTTCAGGTGACGGTATTCTTCGGGAACTTCGATGGGTTCGCAGACGTTGCCGCCGGTATGGTTGATGTTTTCGCTCATATGGGTGAGCTTGATGATGTTGTCATAATCTTCCATGCTGCTGTAACGGCGTTCGCCTTTGAGGTCGTAGATATAGGGAGGGCCGTAAGCCGGGGTGAGGTTGAGATTCACCTGGTTGCATTTGGCGGTCTTTTTGGGGTCACGGGCGGAAAGGGTGAATTCCGCGGGGGCTTTGGCGGCGAGGGCTTCAACGTCTTCGCGTTTGAAGAACACTTTGTGGCCTTCCACTTTAAAACCGGCGTCGGTGAAGACTTTGATCGCGGGATCATAGGTGAATTCCACGCCGACTTCTTCTAAAATTCTCATGGAATGGTCATGGATCTTGAGGACTTCTTCCTGGGTCAGGACATCATACTTTTGAGTCATTTTAAATCTCCTTTTTTTCTCATATTTCAAAAAACATGGTTCGATCTTTTTTATTTATTTCTTTTCCTTCTTGGCGGAAAAACTGAAATCGGGGTCAAATTCCTGCCGCAGCGCCTTGTAGATGGCAATGCACATGAAGATCATCACGAACATGTACGGAAAGGCGGCGACGATGGAAACGGTCTGCAGAATGTTCAGGATGGCCGTACCGCCGATGAGCACGCAGACGATGGTGACAGCGCCCTGGGCGATGCCCCAGCCGGCGCGGAGTTTTTTGCCGGGATCGACGTCGCCGTTGGAGGTCAGCATCGCCAGCACGTAGGTGGCGGAGTTGGCGGAGCCGAGGAAGCAGAAGACGATCAGGGCGATGGCCAGCGGCGCCGTGACGACGTAGGCCGGAAGCTGCTGCAGCAGAGCGAAGAGACCGGTGGTATAGTCGGTGCTGACGGCAGCCTGAATGGCGCCGGAGGTCAGCTCGTTGAGATGGAAGGCCGCGCCGCCGTAAATGGAGAGCCAGATGAAACCGAAACCGGCGGGAAGCAGCATGACGGCGAAAATATACTCACGAATGGAACGCCCTTTGGAGACACGGGCCACGAACTGCCCGCAGAAGGGCGCCCAGGCGATCCACCAGGCCCAATAGAACACCGTCCAGCCGGAAACGAAATCTTTGTTTTCCATCCACAGGCTCTTGGTGATGAGGCCGCCGAGGTAGCCGCCGAAGGTATTGGTGAAGAGATCACAGATGAAGACAGCGCCGCCGAAGAGGAAGATAAAGACCATAAAAGCAATGGAAAGCCAAATCTTGATATCGGCCACCAGCTGGATCCCCTTTTGCAGGCCGGTCATTGTGGCGATGGTGAACAGGACGGTGATGATGGCGATGATGACGCAGGTCAGCGCCGTGGTGGACTGGACGCCGTAGACATAGCCGAGACCGCCGACAATCTGCGCCGCGCCGAGGCCGAGGCTGGTGGCGACGCCGAAGATCGTGGCGAAGACCGCCAGGATATCGACGGCTTTGCCGAGAGGACCGCGAACCTTATCCCCGATCAGCGGTTCCAGGGCGGAGCTGATGAGGAAGGGACGGCCTTTGCGGAAAGCGAAGTAACCGAGGCCGAGGCCGCCGACGGCGAAAATCACCCAGGGGTGGAAGCCCCAGTGGAAGAACACGGTCTTCATCGATTCGTACATGGCCGCCGCCGTTTCCGGATCGGCGCCGGGCGGCGCCATGTAATCCATGATCGGTTCGGCAACGCTCCAGAAGACGAGACCGATGCCCATGCCGCCTCCGAACAGCATTGTGAACCATTGGAAATTGGAGAATTCCGGCCGGTCGTCATCCTTTCCCATTTTAACGGAGCCATAACGGCTGACAGCGATGTAGAGAGCGAAAAGCAGCATCACAAAGACAGTGATGAGGTAGAACCAGCCAAAATCTTTGGTCAGCACGGCGAAGAGCCAATCGGCGCCGGCTTTTAAAGCGCCGGGGAATACCGCGCCAAAGAGGACAAAGATGGCGACAATCACAGCGGAAATAATCAGAACGCCTTTGCCATCGTTGTTTTGAGCTTTGTTCATCGTGGTCTCTCCTTTCTTTCTTTCGGAATTGCCTTTTATTATCGCAAGAACCGTGCCAAAACAAAGGGATTGGCAAAAAACTTTTCTCGCATTCCTCAGCAGGCGTTTTCCTGTTCCGCGAAAAAACAGGGGAAACCAGCGGAAACGCGCGCGAACAAAAAAATCACTCAAATTGATGCAAAACGCAAAATTTGAGTGATTTTTCACAAAGAACATCGAAGCCCGCGCCGGGCTCCGTTCTTTTATAAATCAGTTGATCCGATGTTTTTTCATCCGGTAGACGAGGGTCTGCCGGGAGAGCCCCATGGCCCGGGCGGCCTTGCTGACGTTGCCGCCGGCTTCACGCAGGGCGGCGATGATGGCGTCCCGTTCCTCCCGGCGGATATCGGCGAGAACGCCGTTTTCCGCCCGCCGCGGAGTCGGTTCCACCAGGATCTCCTCCTTGACCTCTTCCTCTTCCCCGTCGGTATAGAGGGGCAGGATGTAGTCTTCCGGATTCGTTTTCTTCTCTCTTTCCAGCATATAGAAAGGCAGATGCTGCCATTTAATGGTGGTCTCGTCATCCCGCACCAGATTCATGGCGCACTCGACGCAGTGCTTCAGCTGACGCACGTTGCCGGGCCACTCGTAATTCAGGAAAAAGATGGTAATGTCGTCGTCCATGCGGACGACCTTTTTGCCGTATTTCTCGTTGAAATCGGCGATGAAATGATGGGCCAAGGTGAAGATATCGCTCTTTCGCTCGGAGAGCGGCGGGATCAGGATGTTGACGACGGCGAGGCGGTAAAAGAGGTCGGTCCGGATCTCCCCTTTTTCCAGAACGTCCTGGGGATAGGCGTTGCAGCTGCTGATGATCCGCGCGTCAACGGGAATCAGTTCCTTGCCGCCAAGGGGCTGGACGACTTTTTCTTCCAGCACCCGCAAAAGCTTGGCCTGGGAAGAGAGGGGCATGGAATTGACCTCGTCGAGGAAGAGCGTGCCGCCGCCGGCCTCCTCAAAGAGACCCTTGCGGTCGATGGCGCCGGTATAGACGCCCTTGACCGTGCCGAAGAGGATTCCCTCGATGAGGCTTTCGGGAATCGCCGCGCAGTTCACAGCCAAAAAAGGCTTGTTCCGGCGGGGGCTCGCGTCGTGGATGCTTCGGGCAAAGAGCTCCTTCCCGGTGCCGGTCAGCCCCGTCAGCATCACCGACGAGTCGCTTTGGGCGGCGTTAAAGGCCTGCTCCTTGCATTTGACCAGGGAATCGTGGTCGCCGATGATGCGGTCGAAAACGGAGAGCTTGTTCTCCTCTTTGTCCTCCTGCTTCTCATCGAAGGCAAAGAGCTTCTTTTGCAGAGCGATGTTGCGGTCGATCCGCTTTTTCATCTCGGTAACGTCCCGCTGAATGGAAATCGCCCCCCAGAAGCCGTCCTGCAGATGGACGGGAAAAGTGTTGCAGATCTGAAAGACCTCCCGATCGTTGATGAAATAATAGAAGAAAAAATCGCGCAGGGGCTCGTGGTTGCAGACGACTTTCAGCAGCGGGCTTTCCGAAGGCGTGAGGTGATAGAGCTCCATCACCGTTTTGCCCTTTGCCTCCTCAAAGGAAATGCCGTCAAGCTTTTCCGCCGTTTTATTGAGATAGAGGATCCGCCCCTTCTGATCGACGAAATAGACGGCATCGCTGACGTGGTCAAAGATCTTTGTGATCGTCGTGTTCTGTTCAAAGAAATCCCGGTTCATAAGCGCCCTCCCTTTTCGTCCGTCATTTCGCTCTCTATGATAATGATAACAAGCATTTACCGTTCTGTCAAACAAAAAAGCCTGTTTCCGCCGGCACAGCGGCGAAGCAGACTTCTTTCCTCTTATATACTTTTGTTTCGACTCGCTCAGGGGATCCGATAGGCGCAGGGTACGCCGACGACGCATTTGCCGCAGGTATTGCTGCCGGTCAGTGCCGATTCGCTGTTATCCAGCGTATAGGAGGGCGTTTCGCAGTAGCCCACATGGACGGCGGCGTTCTCGTCGCAGAGGCCGCTGCATTTCACCCGATCGTAGCCTTCCTCGCTCAGCGCCCCAACAGGACACCGCCGGACGCAGGCGCCGCAGGAACCGTCCTTTTTATAGAGACAGTATTCCCCGGCGATCACGCCGTCGTGGGGAACGTCGAGATCGGTGACGACGGTGCTGATTCTGCCGCATTCCCCGGCGGCGGTGATCAGCATATTATTCCTGCCAAAGGTCCCCAGACCGCAGTAATAGGCCAGATGGCGCTGGGACCATTTGCTTTTCAGCAGATAGGGATCGTAGGAGCCGGCCTCTTGGGAAACGGCGGCGCGGACGCCTTCCCCTTTCAGAAAATCGATCAGCGCGCCGTTGAGTTCCACGATAAAAGCGTTGGTCTTTTCGTAGGCCTTGGCCCACGCTGCGGAGCTCAGCCGCTCTTTGCGGTTGCCGTTGCCGATTTCCTTCGTGAAAGGCAGAAAATAGGCGATGAGGGTCTTTGCCCCGGGCAGAACGTTTTCGGGCAGGTCGTGTTCGGGGTGGACCAGCCGCCGCAGACCGGCGATTTCCTCCCGGCGGGCGTCGCCAAAGGCCACCAGCGGTTCCCTCCAAATATGGGGAATGATGCCTCCTTCATCCCCTTGGCGGACATACGCCGTGATAAAATCGGTGATTCTTTCTCGCATCACAATGTCCCGCTCCTTTCAGTTCGCCTGCCGGTAGATGAAGCGCGAGCCCCAATAAACGCGGCCGTCAAAGGCCTCCTTCCGGTCAAGGCATCCCTCTCTCGGGCAGTGGCGGCACTCCGAGGCGTTGTCTTCCACGCCGCAGCAGAGCCCCGCCGACGTTTTCAGCGGTGTCATCAGATAGTTTTCCCGCAGAGTAACGCCGGCCTCGGCGGCGGCGTCGCCAAAGAGCTCAAAGAGTTTCCTCAGCTCCCGGATATCCCAGTCATAAACGTCGCCTGGGGTGGCTTTGCTTACAAAAAGCCCCTTCGGCAGCCGCTTTAATACGGCGCACTCCACGGCGAAGGCGGCCTGTTTCTGATAGAAATTCATGATGGCGTCGAGAGCGAATTTCGACACCATGTCTCCCAGGCCCGAGGCGTATTCCTCCAGCTCCCGGCCGCAGGTGGCGACGTAGGGATAGACCGTTCCGGTACCTCGCAGCAGGCGGCACAGCGTCGGGCTGATAAACGTCCGTCCCTCAATGACGACGGCCTTTTCGGCGATGTCACCGACGACGCATTCCAAAAAGAACCCTTTCGGCGCCGCGATGTCTCTCGTCTTTTCCAACTGAGCGCGGATGGGCTCCCGGAAGTGATGATCCGGGGACATGCCGATGCTCTTCAAAATATCTGTTTCGTCAAAGGGCAAAAAGCCCTCTTTTACCATGATCCGTTTCACCTTGACGCCTCTTTTCCGGCATTACATCTCCTCGTCCTTTGCCGCCAGGTAGGCCTTCATGCTGAACGGCGCCTTGCGGCCGGGGCAGTTCTCCTTCTGGCAGAGCTCGCAGTCGTGGCTGACGCCGCTGCCGCCAAAGGCGATCCCGGCGACGCTTTTCACCGGGAACATCAGGTAGTTCTCGTTCAGGACGACGCCGCTTTTCTCCCCGGCCTCGCCAAAGAGATCAAAGAGCGTCCGCTGTTCCCGGATGTGCCAATCGATGAGGGAACCGGGGTTCGACGTGGAGACCACGGTCTTTTCCGGCAGCAGGTTCTCGATGGCGCCTTTCACCGCGGCGTCGATCTGACGGCGGTAAAATTCCATCACGGCGTCAAAGGCGAATTTATCCATCATGTCGGTAAGTTCCAGGCCGTAGTCGGCCAGTTCTTTACCGCAGGTGGAAAGGTAGGGGTAAACGATTTTACAGTCCTTCAGCTTTTTGCAGAGGATCGGACTGTGAAACGCGTGACCGTCCACGGTCACGACGCCGTTCTCTATTTTCTCCACGACGGATTCCATATAGAAAGCCTTTGGTGAGGCGATTTGATCGGTTTTGGCCAGCAGGGCGGCGATGCTTTCGCCAAAGGGATGATCCGCCGGCATGCGGATGCTCTTCAGAACATCCTTTTCGTCAAAATGACGTTCGTAACTGTCAATAAAGGTATATTTCATTCCACCCACTCCCCTCTTTTGGGAAATCCCGTTTCTGTTTTCCGCTTGTCGTTATTCCAGCGCCAGCATTTCCTCGGTAACTTCCGTCCCCGGGGGCACGATGACAAAATCATCGCTGTCCAGCTCTAATTTGAGCATTCTTTTCAGAACGCCGTAGGGCGCTTCCAGCTCCTCAAAATCGACGGAAGCCGCTTTGGCCACCGGCGACAGGATGCGCATGGCCTTCTCGATATCGAAAAGACCGGTGTTGAGGATGGCAAAATGACTGTAGCCGCTGTACATCGACTGCATGATCATATCGGCGCTTTCCTTGCCGTACTTGCGGACACAGTCATCGTACTCATTGGGTGCCGCCCGGACGCTGCGCAGCCAGCCCTGGGTAAAAAACATGCGGCCTTTGGGGCGCTCCGCTTTCAGACCATCATCGGAAAGCAGCAGGTTGATACAGTCCTCGCACTTTGGCAAAACGAGAGAAAAGCGTTCGGAACGCAATCCTAAAGTGGAGTTTCCGCAGCGCCCCATCGGCAGCAGCAGGTATTCAATATCCGTCAGGGAATCAATCAGCGCCTGAAGCGTATCGTGGAGCTTCTTTGGCAGATCGTGCAGGCCCGACTGGAGATAGACAACGGGGTAATCCAAGTTGTTTTCCCTCATCACCGCGTCGATTTCATCTTCTATATTGCGGCAGGCAACCATCATGTACTTGTTCATTCCTATCCTTCTGAAACCTCCAAAATTTTTTTACTCGGCGAGGGTCATTCCGTCATCGCTTCCTTCAAAATGGGGCAGGCGAATGACGCGGGCCCGGCCCCGGCTCACCGCCGGAATCGTGATGGTCCTGACAATGAGCTGCGCCGTTTCGCCGGAAACGTCGTTTTCCCGGGAGAAAGCGGCTTTTCGCGACGATGTCCGGCGGTCTTTTCCCGCCAGAAGGGTGAAGCGCCGTTCCGGCGGCGTATCGTTTTTCGACACGTTCAGGCGGCGGTCACGGCCGGCCAGGAGCGTGAAGTTCCCGCCGGGGGACGCGGCCGGCGCGTCTTTTTGCGCGGAGCGTTTGTCAGCGGCCCAAAGGGAGAAGCGGTTGTCGGCGCGGCCTGACGCCGGAGCGTTCCGGACAGCGCCGTTTCTGGACGCCGTCGCGCCGAATCTGTTTCTGTCCCGGCGTTCCGCTTTTTTTGTGGCGACACGCCGTTCTTTTCCCGCGAGCATCGTATATTTCTTATCTTTCGTCATTTGAATAACCTCCTTTGCGCCGCCGCGGAACGGCGGCCGGTTCAGCCTTGCGGCGCTCCCGCGGCGGCGGGAGCTTCGCGGTTCGTGTCCTGATTCATTGTTTTCCGCAAAACACCATAGGGAGTTTTCAATTTTGAAATCGACGAGCTGTTTTTACAGCTGTTTTAGAAGAGAAACTCACGTTTTTTCCTGTTTTCCTATACCCAGGCCGGCAGGCCGACGGCAATGACGTCGATCTTTGTCTCAATATACAGATTGACGCTGCAGTTGGCGCTTTCGCTGAGCCTGGAATCCCGGCGCTCGACGAGGATTTTGTAATCGGCAATGCCCTGAGCAGCCATGTTTTCTCTTAAATGGGCTTTGCCGTCCTCAATGGCCCGCAGGACGACGTCCTCGGCCAGATCCTCAATGGTCTGCGCCTCTTCCGGCGCGGCGTCGGGGTCGCGGGTCACGTCGGTCTTGCCCCAGGGGGCGTAGATCGAGAGGTATTCCCCGCTTTGGTTCTGAACGACGAGGGAATAGATCGTCATCACCTCACCGGCGGCGGCGCCGACGGCGTTGGCCACGCCGTGATGGGCGGAAATCACGGGCTCCACGGCGAATTTCTCCGCCGGCCGCGGCAGCCAGGCGGCGATGGGCGCGCCGATACCGACGATCCGGGTGTTGATTTTAAAATCAACGCTGAATAAACCGTTCTTTCGTTTTCCCATGGCGTTCCGGAAGTAGTATTCCGCCAAACCTTCATTCTCGGCGGCGGCGCCGTCCTGTTCCAGAACGCAGGTCAGCAGCGAACGACACATTTTTTCTTCCACCAGCTCCACGCAGAGCCGGCAGAAATCCTTCGCGCTCCCGCCGCGGTCGTTGGCGATGAGCTGGGCGGCGACTTCCGCCGCCTCCCTGTCGCCGACGTCGTACCGTCCCATGACGCAGAGCACGTCGGTGGGGGTGAAGCCCACCAGACCGACGACGCCGTACTCGACCAGCCGTTCAAGGCGGATGAAGTTCGGATCCGTACCGATGCGGCGTCCCAGCTCACAGACGGTGTGGGGGCCGTCGGCCAAAGCCTCCAAGGCGCGGCTTTGGATCTCCGTCAGTTCCACGCCGTTTTCCGGTTCCCGCAGCAGCTGGAAACCGTCGGCGGGGGAATAACGGAAGAGGCCGGCGGCGCGGTGGCGCAGCGCCATGAGCTCATCCTTGTAGTGGGGGTACTCCGCCGCGACGACGGAGACGGGGCGGCTGCGCCGGGGGCCGACCTCCCAGGCACCGGTCTCAGGATTCCGGGAGAAATAACTGTCGCCGCCGAGGCCGAAGGTAAAGGCGTTAACCGCCGAGACCCGCGTGCGCCAGCCGCCGACATCGGCGCCTTCCTTCGTCAGCCGGGGCTTCCCATTGGCGAGGATCGCCACGTCGGTGGTGGTGCCGCCCATATCGCAGACGAGGCCGTTCCTGACGTCGTTCAGATACGTGGCCCCGATGATGCTGGCGGCGGGACCGGAAAGAATCGTCTCAATGGGGCGTTCCAAGGCGATGGTCTCGTTCATCAGGCTGCCATCGCCTTTGACGATCATCAGCGGCGCCGCCATGTCCCGTTCCGCCATAGCCCGTTTCACGGCGGCCATCAGCTCGGCGATGACGGAAATCAGCTTGGCGTTGAGCACGGCGGTGTTCGTCCGCTCCCGCATGCCGATGGTGCCGGTGAGCTCATGGGCCATGATCACCGGCAGGTCGAGAATGGAGCCGAGGAGTTCCTTTGCCCTGTTCTCGTGGTCCGGGTTGCGGACACTGAAGATGCCGGAGATGGCCACGGCGTCGACTTGACCGCGAAGGGAACGCGCCGCGTCGGCGACGGCCTCTTCGTCCAGGGGCGTTTCTTCCCGGCCGGAGACGCCGATGGCGCCGGGGATCCGCCGCAGTTCGCAGGGGGGCAGATCGGAACCGTCGTCGTCAAAGCCGAGGAGCAGCAGGCCGACGCGGCAGCCGTTGTTTTCCACAATGGCGTTCGTCGCCAATGTCGTTGAGAGCGCCACGTAATCGACGCTTTTCAGCGCCTCACCGTCGAGCTTTGCCAAAACGCCGCGGATGCCGCGGATCAGATCCTCATGGGTCGTCATCGCTTTGGCCTCCGAAAGAATGCGCTTTGTTTCCCGCTCCAAGACGACGCCGTCGGTGTAGGTACCGCCGGTGTCGATGCCCAGTACCATTGTCATTGTTTGATTCCTCCCGTGGATCATGGTGGTGTGTCGTGTCCGATGCTGTTCTCTATACCTATATTCTTCGCAAGAACTGTGCCAAAAACCGCGTTTTGAAAACATTTTTTATCGCGGTCTCAGACAGGGCTTTTTTTTAGTTCGACCCAAAAAAGAAAAAAGAGCGGAAGTCCCTTCCGCTCAAAAATGATTTATTTGTACAAAAATGATGCAAATGTATTATTTTGATTCATTTTAATCCGTATTTTTTCACCCGGTACACCAGCGCCTGGCGCGTCATACCCAGCGCCCTGGCGGCGGCGGCCATGTTGCCTTTGGCCTCCCGCAGCGCCGCGGCGATTTCTTCCCGCTCCCGCTCGTGGATGTCCTCCATCACCGTCTTTGCCGCGGCGGCGGCGCGCGGCGGCGGTTCCACGGGCACCAACGGCGTCTCTTCCAGGGAACCGTCCTCAAAGAGGTACGTCGGCAGGGCGCTGAACCCGATGCCCTGACCGTTCTCGGTGAAATTCATCGCCGACTCAATGGCGTGCTTCAGCTGGCGCACGTTGCCGGGCCAGGGAAAGCTCTGGAAAAAGTCCATGACCTCGTCGGCCACGCCGATGACGTTTTTGTGGAAACGCCGGTTGTAGCGGGAAATGAAGTGGGAGACCAGCAGCGGGATGTCCTCCCGCCGCTCCATCAGGGAGGGGATGCGGATATAGACGACGGAAAGGCGGTAAAAGAGGTCGCGGCGGAGGATGCCCCGTTCCACGGCGGCCTGGGGCAGCTCGTTGCTGCTGCTGATGACGCGGACGTCGATGGGCTCCCCTTTGCCGGAGCCGAGCTTATAGACGGTCTTTTCTTCCAGCACCCGCAGGAGCTTCGCCTGGGAGGCAAGGGGCATCGAGTTCATCTCGTCGAGAAAGACCGTGCCGCCTTTGGCCTGGAGAAAAAGACCCTCCCGCTCCACGGCGCCGGTGTAAACGCCCTTTGTCGTGCCGAAGAGGATCCCTTCCAGCAGGTTTTCGGGGATGGCGGCGCAGTTCACCGCCAAAAAGGGGCCGTCCCGCCTGTCGCTGTGCTGGTGGATCGTCCTGGCGAAGACCTCCTTGCCGGTGCCGGTGGCGCCGACGAGCATCACGGCGGAATTGCTCTTTGCCGCTTTCAGCGCCGTGCGGCGGCAGTCGGCAAAAACGGGGCTTTCGCCGATGAGATCGAGATTGGCCGAGGATTTCACCGCCGTCCGCTTTTTCACCGCGGTCTCGGCGGCCTTTCGCGGCTCGGCGGCGGCCCGTTTCACGATGAGGTATGCGCCGACGACGCGGCCGTCCTCGACCAGCGGCGACGCGGCGCAGTCGCGGGTGACTTCCGTTTCGCCAAGGCGGTAAGTGAACCCCTCCCGGGTCACCGTCCGCCGCTCCCGGATCGCCCGCAGAATGGGGCTGTCCTGGGGATCGAAATCAAAGAGATCCATCCAAAAACTGCCGTAGAGCTGATCCCGCAAAAGGGCGTCACCGTCGGCCATGGCCCTGTTCATATAGACGATGCGCCCCTGGAGATCGCAGACGCAGACACCGTCGCCAATGGCGTCGAAGATCTCGGCGCTGACGTTGTCGATGGCAAACAGACCGTCGGAAAGACTCACGCTTAGCCCTCCTTTCCGAAAAAATCCTTTTGTTCCCCTTTGGGAAACGGTTCTAAAAAGCGCCGCTCCCGCCGGGAGGATCGCTCCCGGCGGCAGGCGGCGCCCGCGTTCAAAACATCATTACTCTTCCGTCGCTTCGCCGTCGTCCGCGGCATCATCGGCGCTGTCGTCACTGTCGGCGGCGGTACTGTCATCGCCTTCATCGGCGGCGGCGTCATCGTCTTCGGCGGCAGCCTCATCATCAGTGGCGTCGGGACCGTAGTTGATGACGATTTCCGATTCTTCCTCAAACTGTTCCATATAATCGGAAACGAGGGTCTGCTTCTGTTCGTTGAGGAGATTCGTTTTGATCGTTTCCACCAGCTGGTCGAAGTCGTGATCGGCGTCCTGGAGGCCGGTGCAGAGGATGATGTGATAACCGTAGCTGCTCTTGACCGGTTCCTTCGTATACTGGCCTTCCTCGGTGAGCTCAAAAGAAGCGGCGGTAAATTCTTCCACATAGGAGCTGGCCGCGGCGGTAAAGGAGCCGTCCAGAGCGCCGCCGTTGGCGGCGGAGGCGGTATCGTCGGAATGATCTTTGGCGAGTTCGGCAAAGTCAGCGCCGCCGTCCAGTTCCTTGATGAGTTCTTTGGCTTCCGCTTCGGCGGCGGCCCATTCCTCATCGGTATAGACGGCATTGCCGCTCTCATCGGTCTCCGGTTCCCGGCCGTCGGCGGCTTCGGGTGAGATCAAAATATGGGAAACGGTGCGGTTATCGTATTCTTCCGGCGCTTCCTCGTATTTGGCTTTGGCTTCGTCGTCGCTGACTTCCACGCCTTCCTTTTTGGCGAGGGCGTCGCCGAGTTTTTCCGAATAGAGATCGGAGGCGATGATCATCCGCAGCGTATCCTCGCTGAGACCGTATTGAGTCTGGATCGTAGAGACCGCTTCGGAATAGGCTTTTTTATCCTCGACGCCGAGCATTTCAAAGCAATATTCGTCGATTTCCTTCGCCGACGGGGCGCAGTTTTCCTTTTCGCAGGCCTGCTTCACCTCTTCCATATAGACCAGGGACTGAATGGCCTGGCTCTGGAGCATTTCGCCCATATCGCTGCTGAGGTCGTAGTCGGAGCCGATGCCGTACATCGACATCATGTAGGTCACGTATTCCTCATAGGATTCCCGGGAAATCTTTTCCCCGTTCACCGTCGCCACCGGTTCCGCGCCGCAGGCGGTCAGCGCCAGGGCAAAGACGGCGCAAAAAAACAGAGCGATCATTCTTCTTTTCATAAAGTTCGTTTCCACCTTTCCGGTTGATTCCGTATTATTATAATCCATTTTCACCGATAATTCAACTGCCGCCGCGTCATTTCCCCGACTCCGCCGCAAAAGTTACCAAAGAGGCCCAAAAGCGGACAATCGGCGGACAAACGCGGCCGGGTTCATTTCTGCGCCGCCATTTTCTCCTCTTTCCGCTTCCGCTCCCGCTTCATTTCCTGATAGCGGGCAAGATAAGCCAGGACCTTGATGGTGAAAAGCAGGGCGTTATCGCAGGTCAGCCTCCCGGTGATGATCTTCATTTCCAGGGTGTTGCCCATGGAGAACTCAAAATGGCGGCCGAATTCCCGCATCAGCGTCATCAGGTCGTCGCCGTCGACGTTGTTCAGGCCGTTGAAGGTCACGCGGAACTCGTGATAATTCTGGGACACCGAGGTGATGCCCAGCGGCGCCACGAGGAGCTTCAGCCGAATCACCAAAAAGAGATTGTAGACGGAATCCGGCACCGAGCCGAAGCGGTCTTCCAGCTCGTTCATGCACCGTTTCAGCTCCGCGGCGGTGTCGATCTCGGCGATCTGTTTATAGACGGCCAATTTCGTCTCGCCGTCGCCGACGTAGTCCTCGGGGAGATATGCGGAACTCAGGATATCGATGGGCACTTCCTCTTTGGGCTTTTTCGTCGGTTCGCCGCTGAGGCGGTGAACTTCCTCTTCGATGAGGCGGCAGTACATGTCGAAACCGACGGAAGCCATGTGCCCGTGCTGTTCCGAACCGAGGAGATTGCCGGTGCCGCGGATCTCCATATCCCGCATGGCGATCTTAAAGCCGCTGCCGAGATCGGTGTAGTCCCGAATGGCGGCGAGGCGCTTCTGCGCCGGGGTGTTCAGCAGTTTGCCCCGGGGATAGAAAAAATAGGCGAAGGCCTGCTGACGGCCGCGGCCCACCCGGCCCCTAAGCTGGTACATCTGGGAGAGGCCGTAGCGATCCGCCTCGTCGACGATGAGGGTGTTGACGTTGGAGAGGTCGATCCCCGATTCCACGATGGTGGTGCAGAGGAGGATATCCCCTTTCCCTTCCATAAAATCCATCATCGTCGTTTCCAAAGCCCGTTCCCCCATGCGGCCGTGGGCCACCAGGACCCGCGCCTCGGGGACAAAGGATTTGATCGTCGCGGCGACGCCCATCAGGTCGTCGATGCGGTTGTGAATGTAGTAAATCTGACCGCCGCGCTCGATCTCCCGGGAAAGGGCCTCTTTCAGCAGGAGGCTCTGATATTCCATCACATAGGTGCGGACGGGCCGCCGGTACCGCGGCGGCGTCTCGATGATGCTGATGTCCCTGATGCCGACGAGGGACATGTGGAGCGTCCGCGGGATCGGCGTCGCCGACATCGCCAGAATGTCGATGTTCTCCTTCAGGGATTTGAGCTTTTCCTTCTGACCGACGCCAAAGCGCTGTTCCTCGTCGATGACGAGAAGGCCAAGGTCTTTAAAAGCGATGTCCGCGTTGATGACCTTGTGGGTGCCGATGACGATATCGACGAGGCCCGAGGCGAGGCCCTCTTTGACCGCCTTCTGTTCCTCTTCGGTCTTAAAGCGGCTCAAAGCGCCGATCCTCACGCCGAAGCGGTCCAGCCGCTCGTGGAAGGTGCGCTCGTGCTGCTGGGCCAGAACCGTCGTGGGGACGAGAATGGCCACCTGCTTGCCGTCGAGGACGGCCTTAAAGGCGGCGCGGAGCGCCACCTCGGTCTTGCCGTAACCCACGTCACCGCAGAGCAGGCGATCCATGGGGCGGCCGCTTTCCATATCGGCTTTCACGGCGGCGATGGCCTCGGTCTGATCCGGCGTTTCCTCAAAGGGGAAGTCCGCTTCCATCTCCCGCTGCCATTCGCTGTCCGGGGAAAAGGCGTGGCCCCGGGCGGCGTTGCGGGCGGCGTAAAGGCGGATCAGTTCCTCGGCCATTTCCCGGACGGAAGCGCGCACCTTCTCCTTGGTGTTCTTCCAGTCCCTGCCGCCGAGTTTGTTGACTTTCGGCGCGGCAGCGCCCTCGCTGCCGATGTATTTTTGGATCAGATCCATCTGATCGGTGGGGATGTAGAGCTTGTCGGTGCCCTCGTAACGGATCAGCAGATAATCCCGCTCCGTCTCGTCGACGGCCAGCCGCTCGATCCCCATATAGCGGCCGATGCCGTGGGTATCGTGGACAACGTAATCGCCGACTTTTAAATCGACGAAGGAAGAGATGGGCTTCGACTTTTTCCGCCGCCGCGGCCCCTGTTTTTCCTTTTTCGCCGTCTGGCCGAGATCCCCCTCGGCCAGGAAAAAGGCGGGGGTCTCGTAGGATTCCACGCTCTTTTGCAGCGGGAACATCACCACGCGGCAGTTCTTCAGCTGCCGGGAGGCGACGAGCCCTTCCAGCTTCGTTTTGCCGTTTTCGTCGGCGGCGCAGAAATAGACGGGGCCCTTTTCGCAGAGGGCTTCCAATTCCTCGACGCGTTCCTCCACCGGGCGATAGAACGAAAATTCCCGCAGGGGAACGGTGTTCATTCGGGTCGTGCGGAAGCCTGTCGGCACCTGGATATAGGAAAAAATGAGGAGCCGGTGCTGATCCAGGGCGGCGAAGGTATGGGCTTTATTGCGGAACATTTCCCCGTAGCCCGAAAGAGTCTCCCCGGAGCGATACAGCTCATAGGTAATTTCCCGCATCTCCCGGTCGTCCTCTTCCATGGCTTTGCCGATGGCGGCGGGCTCCTCGATGAAGATCATGCCGTCTTTGGGGAGGTAGTCCTCGAGATACGCTTCCTTATAAAAATAGGAGAGGAGCTGTTCCGTGATATCGGCGTAGGCGCCCTCGGCGACGTAGTCCAAAAGCCGCTCCGTCCGTTCGACGCAGCGCCGCTTACTGACGTCCCGCAGCTTGGCGGCGCGTTTGGCGCTGTCGCGCCGGATCCGCTCAACGCCGTTGGCCCGGATCTTTTCCGGGAGGAAAAAGGCGCTCCCCGGGCTGATGACGGCCTTTTTGATCTCACCCCTGGAGACCTGGGTCTCGGGATCGAAAAGGCGGATCGACTCGATCTCATCGTCAAAAAAATCAACGCGGCAGGGCCACGCCGAAGACGGCGGGAAAATATCCACGACACTGCCGCGGACGCTGAAGAACCCCCGCTCCTCGGTGAGGGATTCCCGAACGTAGCCGACCTCGACAAGGCGGGCGGCGAGAGCGGAAATCTCCATGACGTCGCCGACGCGCAGCTCGATCCGACCGTTCCGCCAGTAGAACGGCGGGATCACCCGGCGGCTCAGCGCGTCCTTGGAAATAAAGGCGAGATAGGGCTTTTCCGCGGCGAGGCCTTCCATGGCCCGGATGCGCTCGATGCCCGGCTCGCCGTTGATGGCCACCGACTCGCAGGGCATGCGGTCCCGGGCCGGATAGTAACCGGTCTCCCCGGCAGACAGAAAACGCCGGGCCATGATCCGCAGGCTCTTCGCCTTTTCTTCCGTCTCCGTAACGTACAGTACCTTTTTCTCTTTTTCCCTCACCGCCGAGACAGCGAAAAGAAGGCGCACTTCATCGCCGGCGCCGCATATTTCCCAGCTCCGGCTGACACCTTCTCCAAAGATCTTGTCATAGGCAGGAATGTATTGCCAAAGGAAATTCATGTTTTCCAATTCAATTTGTGCCATAGAACTCTCTATTCCTTTGTCCTGACGCCGCCTCCGCTTTCCCCCGGCGGCTCAAACGGTTCCTCCTGTTAAAAGTCTGTTTTTATTATATCTGAAACAAAAGAGAAAAACAATCTTTTCTTCCGCGTTTTCTCAGCGTTCCTCCGTCGCTTTTCCGTTCAGCGGGATCAGCGGCGGGACATCCTTTTTCGCGGTCTCCTTCCCGCCGTCGTCCGCTTCCTTTTTCTTCTTCGGCAGACGGGAATAGACATTGTAGCGGTTCATCACCGCCTCGCTGCCGCTTTCCAGCCACAGCTTCACGGCGTCGACGGAAAGCTCCAGCATTGAGGAGACCTTTTCCCATTCCTCTTTGGAAAAGCGGCCGAGGACGTGATCGATGACGTCGCCGTCGGCGGCGCCGATGCCGATCTTCAGCCGCGGGAAATCATCGCCGCCGAGATGGGCGATGACGGATTTCAGGCCGTTATGGCCGCCGCTGCTCCCTTTGGGGCGAAAGCGCATCGTCCCCACGGGCAGGGAGAGATCGTCGGCGAGGATGAGGATGTCCTCGTTCTCTACCTTGTAATAGCGGGCCAGCTGACCGACGCACTCGCCGCTGAGGTTCATAAAGGTCTGCGGCTTCACGATCATCACCTTTTCCCCGCGAAAGCGCACGGTGTTGTAAAGACAGAGCGTCCCCTTGAGAGCGAGCTCCGCGCCGAAATCGTCGGCAAGGAGATCGGCGGCGATGAAGCCGACATTATGACGGGTGGTTTCGTATTTGACGCCGGGATTCCCCAGGCCGGCAATGATTTTCATGGACGGTTCCTCGATTTCTTTCTTTCGGTCTGCCTCTATCTTATCATATTTTTGCCGAAATAGACATAGTTATTTTTATAAAGATATTCAACCGGAAAGGATCATTCCCATGGAAATTACCGCCAATCAACTCCTCGGCCTCCCCGTTTTCAGCCTGGAACGCGGCGAGCGGATCGGACTGGTCAAAAGCTTTCTGCTGGACCCCGCGGAAAAGGAACTCATCGCCCTGATGATCGGCAGCAAAAAGATCATCAAGGACGAGTCCGTGCTCTGCCTCGCCGACGCCGCGGGCCTGAGTTTTGAGGTCATCACCGTGGACAGCCCCGCCGTTCTGCGCAAAAAGGCGGACTGCCCCCACCTGAAAGAACTGCTGAAGAATCCGCCGAGCGTCGCCGGTCTCGCCGTCATCAAAAAGGACGGCGCTTTTCTGGGACGGGCCGATTCCTTTTACATCGACTCCGAAACGGGCAAAATCACCAAAATTGAGCTGGCCGCGTCTTTCCCCGGCTTTTTTAAGGAGCGGTCGTTCCTCCCCATCGACATGATCGAGATCATCGGCAGCGACATGATCCTCGCCAAAGACGGCGCCGCCGCGGAACGGGCCGGCGGCGAAAAGCGCGGCCTGCCGCCGAAGCGCCCCAAGGCGGAGCCGGGATGCGGCGAGCGGATCATGGCCCTCTCCCACCGGCAGTTCTTCCCCCGCCGCCGGGAAACGGTCTTCCCCGAGATCCCCCGGGAGGACGCGAAAGAATGAAAGGAGCCCTTTCCCCGCACAAGGGAAAGGGCTTCAGGCTGCAGACAAAGTACCCCAAAACGCAGAACGTATCAGAGGGTCGAGAAAGGCTTAGACGCGGTGAAACTCGCCCGGATTCGGCGATTCGCTATACAAAGCGGTATGCGAATCGTCGGAGATGGGCGATTTCGCCGTGTATCAGCCTCTCTCGGCACTCTGAGGGCTTTGTCCTGCTTAAGCTCAGTCAAACAGTCTGCTGACGGAAAGGTTATTGTTGATGGAACGCATCGCTTCACCGAGGAGGGAGCCGACGGAGAGGATGCGAAATTTGTCGTTTTCCAAAACGGCGTTGCTCCGCTGGGGAATGGTGTTGGTAACAACGACTTCCTTGATGTTGGAATGGGTCAGCCGTTCCACGGCGGGGCCGCTGAACAGCGCGTGGGTGCAGCAAACATGGACTTCCTTCGCGCCCCGGGCCAGGATCGCCTCGGCGCCCAGGGTGATGGTGCCGGCGGAGTCGATGATATCGTCCACCATGATGCAGATCTTGTCCGTCACGTCGCCGATGATATTCATAATTTCCGCCTCGCCGGGTTTGGGACGGCGCTTGTCCACAATGGCCATGCCGCAGTGGAGGCGTTCCGCCAGTTCCCTGGCGCGGACGACGCCGCCGATGTCAGGAGAGACGACGATGACATCATCTTTATTGTATTTTTTCTTTTTATAGTAGTTGGCCAGAATCGGCATGGCGGAAAGATGCTCCATCGGGATATCGAAAAAGCCCTCGATGGCTTTGGCGTGGAGATCCATGCAGATAATGCGGTCGGCACCGGCGGCGGTGATCAGGTTGGCCACCAGCTTGGCACTGATCGGATCACGGGGCTTGCTCTTCCGCTCCTGCCGGGCGTAGCCGAAATAGGGCACCACGGCGGTGATATGACGGGCGGAAGCACGGCGCATCGCGTCGATCATCACAAGGAGCTCCATCAGATTGTCGTTGACCTGGGGACACGTCGGCTGGAGGATATAGACGTCGCAGCCGCGGACGCTTTCATCGATGTAGGTGGCGATTTCGCCGTCGCGAAAACGCTGGACCATACAGTCGCCAAGGCTGATCTTCAGGTGTTCGGCCATTTCCTTCGCCAAGGTCGGGTTTGCGTTGCCGGCAAACAGTTTCAATGTCATCTCATTCATCGTTTTTCCTCCGCTATGCTTATATTTTAAATGTCAAATGTTTTTCTCTTTTTCGGCGGATCACTTTTTGTGCAGGGCCCGGAATTTTTCCGCCCAGCCCTCTTTGTTGATCTGCCGTTCCCTGGCGATGGCAAGACTCCCGCCGGGGACGCTTTCGGTGATGGTGGAACCGGCGGCGATATAGACGTCGTCCTCGATGTGAACGGGGGAGACCAGGTTGACGTTGCAGCCGACGAAAACGCGGTCGCCGATTTTGGAACGGGTCTTGTCAAACCCGTCGTAGTTGCAGGTGATGGTGCCGCAGGCTATGTTGCAGCCCGCGCCGATGTCGCTGTCGCCGATATAGGTCAGGTGCGGCAGTTTGGTGCCCTCGCCGATGACGCTGTTTTTCACCTCGACGAAATCGCCGACTTTCACGCCGTTTTTCAGCTCGGTTTTCGGCCTCAGATAGGCGAAGGGGCCGATGTTGCAGCCGTCGCCGACGGAAGCTTCCGCCGCGGCGCTGCGCCAGAAGCGGACGCCGTCGCCTAAAACGGTATCCGTCAGCTCAGCGTTGGGGCCGATATGACAGTCGGCGCCGATGACGGTGCGGCCTTTGATAACGGTAAAAGGCTCGATAACGGTATCCGCGCCGATTTCCGCCAGGGGGTCGATGATGGTGGAATCGGGATCGATCAGCGTCACCCCGGCCCGCATCAGCGCTTCGGCTTTGCGGCGGCGGATCACCTTTCCGGCGGCGGCCAGCTGGACCCGGTCGTTGATGCCGCTGACTTCCTCAAAATCTGCCACGCGGTAAGCCGCCGCTCTGCGGCCTTCGGCCCGGGCGATGGCGATGGTATCGGTGAGGTAGAGTTCCCCCTGATCGTTGTCGTTCTGCAGTTTGGAGACGGCGTCACGGAGGAAACCGAGGTCAAAGCAGTAAACGCCGCTGTTGATCTCCGTCACGGCCTTTTCTTCCTCGCTGGCGTCGCGCTGTTCCACAATGCGCAGCGGGTCGCCGTCGGCGCCGCGGATGACGCGGCCGTAACCGAAGGGGTCGCTGAGGGAGGCGGTCATCACCGTGACGGCGGCCTCGCTCTGCTCATGGCGGGCGCAGAGCTCTTTCAGCGTTTCGGCCCGCAGCAGCGGCGTATCGCCGCAGAGAACCAGCACCATGCCCTCACGATGATCGGCGAAAGCGGCAAGGCCTTCCCGAACGGCGTGGCCCGTGCCCTTTTGCTCCCGCTGGAGGATAAAGGAAGTCTCCCCGGCAAAAGCCGCTTTCACTTCCTCGGCGCCGTGACCGACGACGGTGCAGATGTCGTCGGCGCCGACGCCTTTGGCGGCGGCGATGACATAGGAGAGAATCGGATGATACACGGCTTCATGGAGTACTTTCGGCAGGGAGGATTTCATCCTCGTGCCTTTGCCGGCGGCTAAAATCAGGATATATTTTTTCATAGAAACAGTCCGTCCGTTTTTTTCAAAAATTCGCCGGCGGCGGCGTGAGGACGCCTCCGCCTACTGCTATATTATAGACCCTTTCCCCGAAAAATGCAAATCAGCCGCGGAAAAACAGAGGAGACGAACTCCCCGTTACGCGGCTGGATTTTATACTTTTTTACTACTTTGCGCAGCACGATAAAAACCGTTATTCTTCATCATCGATTTCAGGGCCCGAAACCAACGCTTCCTCATACTTTTCCAAGACTCTGGCCTGGAGAATGTCACGGGCTTCCTGAGAAATGGGATGAGCAATATCTCGAAATTCTCCTGTCGGCGTCTTTCGGCTGGGCATCGCCACAAAGAGGCCGTTCTGTCCGTCAACCACTTTGACATCATGGATCACAAAAGCATCGTCAAGGGTCACCGAAACAATCGCTTTCATCTTACCTTCCGCTAATATTTTACGGACTCTCACATCGGTAATATTCACGAAAGTTCCCCCTCTCTACTGGATTTCTAATATTCAATAATTCAACAATTTACGCAGAAACCCTTCTTTTTTCTTGCTTTTTTTGCAAAATTTTTTCATGTTTTGACAATAAAAAAAGAAATTCGCCGAAACCCGCTGTATAAAGCTATCGGCAAATTTCATTTGTTTTTTAAAAAAATCATATCTTAACAGCGCTTTTACCTGCGATAATTCATAAGTGAACAGTCATGAATATAAAATCACCTTCCGTTCACGCCTTCTCCACGCATATTATACACGTTCTGTATTTTTTTGCGTCTTATTCATTCCCCGTCCCGGGCAGGATCCCGTCGGCGACGGGGCGAACGGGAAAGATCCGTCCCAGTTCCGGCCGGGGCGCGGCTTTCAGCAGGTTCCGCGCCGCTTTTTCCGAGGCGAAGGCAAAGACCGTCGGGCCGCTGCCGCTCATCAGGTGGGGCAAAAAGAGTCCGTCCAGCGCGTCCGAGAGCTTCCGCAGCGACGGATAGCGGGAAAACGCCGCCGCTTCCAGGCCGTTGTAAAGGGAACAGAGAACCCCTTCCTCGCTGCCCCGCTCCAAAGCGTGGAGCATCATCTCAACGGGCACGGCCTCCACGCCGAGAGCGATATCGTCGTAGGCGGCGAAGATCTCCGGCGTCGAGACGTGAAAACCGGCGTTGAACAGCAGAATGTCACATGGGAACAGCGGCGGCAGCGGTTTGAGCTTTTCGCCGATGCCCGTCGCCAGCATCGTGCCGCCGTGATAACAGAAAGCGACGTCGGCGCCGACAGCGGCGCAGACCGAGGCGGTCTCCTCCTCGGTCAGTTCCAGGCCGAACTCATCGACGGCGGCGCGGAGCACGGCGGCGCCGTTGCCGCTGCCGCCGGCGAGACCGGCGCCGACGGGAATCTTTTTATCGATGACGACCTCGATTTCCCCGGGCAGATCAAAGCGGTCTTTCAGCAGCCGCCACATCCGGGTGACGGTGTTCTTTTCCGCGGGGCCCACGTCGACGCCGCCGGTATCGAGGGAAAACCGCTCCCGGTGAAAACCGATGTCAAGACGGTCATAGAGGGAGACGGACTGCATCACGCTGGTGAGCTCGTGATAGCCGTCGGGACGTCTGCCCTCCACCCGCAAAAACAGATTGATCTTTGCCGCGGAGTAATAGACGGCCATCAGAACGTGACCTGATCCAGGTGGTCTCTCAGCCGTTCCGCCGCCTCGGCGACGCGTTCTTCCGGCAGCGTCAGGGAGATGCGGAAATACCCCTCGCCGGCGGCGCCGTAGCCGTTGCCGGGGGTGACGATGACCGCGGCTTTTTCCAGCACGTATTCGGCAAAGCTTTCCGAGGTGAACCCTTTGGGCACCGGCGCCCAGATATAGAATGTCGCTTTGGGCTTCGGCAGGTTCCAGCCGAGGGAGTTGAAGGCGTCCACGACGAGGTCGCGGCGTTTGGCGTAAATTTGGTGCATCTTCTCGATGGTCTCGTCGCCGTTGGCGAGGCCTTCCATGGCCGCGATCTGCACCGCCTGGAAAGCGCCGGAATCGACGTTGCTCTTATAGCGGCCGAGGGTCTCGATGACCTTGGCGTTGCCCACGGCAAAACCGATGCGCCAGCCCGTCATGTTAAAGGGCTTGGAAACGGAGTTGAACTCGATCCCCACATCTTTCGCGCCGTCGATCTCCAAAAAGCTGACGGGCACGTAGCCGTCGTAAGCCACTTCGGAATAAGCGGCGTCGTGGCAGATGATGATATCGTATTTTTTGGCGAAAGCCACGGCTTCCTCAAAGAATTCCCGCGTCGCCGTGGCGCCGGTGGGATTGTTCGGATAGTTCAAAAACATCAGCTTGGCTTTGGCGGCAATGTCCTCGGGGATGGCCGTGAAATCGGGCAGATAGCCGTTTTCCTCTTTCAGCGGCATATAGTAAGACTCCCCGCCGGCCAGCATCGTGCCGATGCCGTAAACGGGATAGCCGGGGTCGGGCACGAGGTTGATATCGCCGGGATCCACGTAGCAATAGTTGATATTGGCGATCCCTTCCTTGGAGCCGATCAGCGAGACGACTTCCGTGGCGGGGTCGAGATCGACGTCAAAGCGCTTTTTATACCAATCGGCGACGGCCCGGCGGAAGGAGATCATCCCCACGGACGAGGGGTACTGATGGTTGGCCGGGTCTTTGATCGCCTCGGCCATTTTGTCGATGATATAATCGGGCGTCGGCAGATCGGGGTCACCGATACCGAAGCTGATGACGTCGATGCCTTTTTCTTTCAGTTCGTCGATTTTCTTTTCGATGCGGGCAAAGAGGTAGGGGGGGATGGATTGGATCCGTTTCGCTTCCTGTTTCATATCAGGCTCCTTTCCTTTGTTTCACTCGTTATACTCGTAAACGCCTTTGGCGACGTAAGAGACGGGGCCGGTCATGATGACGTGGTCGTTTTCATCCCAGCGGCAGAGGAGGTCGCCGCCGGAGAGGTGCACCGTCAGTTCCCTGCCGGTGTAGCCGTTGAGCACCGACGCCACCGTCGAGGCGCAGGCTCCGGTGCCGCAGGCCAGCGTTTCGCCGCAGCCGCGCTCAAAGACGCGGACGCGGATCTCTTTATCGCTGAGGATCTCCACAAATTCCACGTTGGTCTCCTCGGGGAACATCGGGTCGGCTTCCAGTTTCGGGCCCAGTTCCTCAAAGGGGGCGTCGGCCAGGTTCTTCCAGAAAGTCACCGTGTGGGGGTTCCCCATGGAAACGCAGCTCAGCTCAATTTCGCCGTGATCGCTCATGTAGGGGTAACCGATGACCTTGGGGTCGCCGACATTAACGGGAATCGCCGTCGGGTCGAGGCGGGGCAGCCCCATATCGACCTCGACTTTTTCCACGCCGTTCTCACCGAAGATCAGCCGGGGACGGATCATCCCGGCGTCGGTTTCCACCTTCATCTCCGCGTGATCGACGAGGCCGTGCTCATAGACGTAGGTGGCAAAGCAGCGGATGCCGTTGCCGCACATCTGGGCGTCAGTGCCGTCGCTGTTGATGATCCGCATGCGGATATCAAAGATCTTCGAGGGCAAAATCACCAGCACACCGTCGGCGCCGATGCCGAAGTGGCGGTCGCAGACTTTTTTGGCAAAGTCGTTCAGGTCTTCGGGGAGGACGTTGTTGATGCCGTCCACCATGATAAAATCGTTGCCGAGACCGTTCATTTTCGTAAATTCAACTTTCAAAGAAACAACCTCCATTGCTGAAAGATTTATAAGATCGATCAATATTTCGAAAGATAATTCTCAATTTCCCACGGCGTGACACAGCGGCGGAACTCGGCGTATTCCGCCTGTTTCGCCTCGGTGAAGCAATGGGTGATGTGTTCGCCGAGGGCGGCGGTGATGACGTCGTCGGCAAGAAGCTCCTGGACGGCGCTGCCGAGGGAACCGGGCAGCATATCGATGCCGCGGGCCTTCCGTTCGGCGCTGCTGAGCTCATAGAGATTGAAATCGCAGCTTTCCGGCGGGGCGACGCGGTTACGGATGCCGTCGAGGCCGGCGGCGAGCATCACCGCTTCCGCCAGATAGGGATTGGCGCAGGGATCGGGAGAGCGGAGCTCCACCCGGGTGGAATTGCCGCGTTTGGCGGGGATGCGCACGAGGGGACTGCGGTTCTTTCCGGACCAGGCGATGTAGACCGGCGCTTCGTAACCGGAGACAAGGCGTTTATAGGAGTTCACAACGGGGTTCGTCACGGCGGTGACGGCCTTGGCGTGTTTCAGCAGGCCGCCTACATAATAATATGCGATTTCCGAGAGACCGTCCCTGCCGTCGGGATCGTAAAAGACGTTTTTGCCGTCAGCGTCGCTGAGGCTCATGTTCATGTGCATGCCGCTGCCGGCGATGCCGAAGATCGGCTTCGGCATAAAGGTGGCGTGGAGGCCGTGGCGCTGGGCGATGGTGCGGACGACGAGTTTAAAGGTCTGGATGCGGTCGGCGGAGGCGAGGGCCTCGTCGTATTTAAAGTCGATTTCGTGCTGGCCCGGGGCGCACTCATGATGGGAGGCTTCCACCTCATAGCCCATATCTTCCAGGGTGCTCACCATTTCCCGGCGGGCCGTGGAGCCGTGGTCGACGGGAGAAACCTCAAAATAGCCGGCGTTGTCGTGGGTCTCCAGAGTGGGAGCGCCCTCGCTGTCGGTGCGGAAGAGGAAAAATTCCGCTTCGGGGCCGACGTTCAGGGAGTAGCCCATCGCGGCGGCGTCTTCCAGATTCTTGCGCAGGATATAGCGGGGGTCCCCCTCAAAGGGCTTCCCGTCGGCGCCGTACACGTCGCAGATGAGCCGGGCGATGTAGCCCTCGGAGTGATCCCAGGGGAAGATCTGCCAGCTGTCCAGGTCGGGCTTGAGATACATATCGCTTTCCTCGATCCGGGCGAAGCCGTCGACGGAGGAACCGTCAAACATGATTTCGCCGTTCAAGGCTTTTTCCATTTGAGATACGGGGAGACAGACGTTTTTCAAAATACCGAAAACGTCGCTGAACTGCATGCGAACGAAGCGGACGTTTCGTTCTTTGATGGATTCCATAATCTGTTCCGCAGTGATCTTTGCCATAAAAGCACCTCCAAAAACACGGGGATCCGCCGACGCTCCGCCCCTCGAAGGGGGGAAGGCGGGCTTTCCCGTTTCGCCGCCGCGGCGACCGAATATTACTGCAAAGTTATCTTATATTATACTATAATTTTCCGCCAAAGAAAAGGGATTTTTCCCGATTCCGTCATTTTTTCCTTTTCTCCCTCTATAATAGAAACAAAGACACCACGGACAGAGGGCGAAACAAGATATGAGCAAACGAAGTCATCACCGCCGGAGCGATCCGGTCAACGTCAGCGAGCTGGCCGAGGCCTTAACGAGGAACGGCTGGCAGCCGCCGCGTCAGCCGGGGTTCCCGCCGGCGGGGAACGGCGGCGCGCCCAATCAGATGAACGGCCTCGCCGCCCTCGGCGGCCTGATGGGCAACGGCGGCGGCTTTCCGCCGCTCAATCAGATGGCGCCGTTCCAAAACCCCGGCACCGTCACCGACCCGGCGGCGATGGGCGGCGCGGCGCCCTTCCCCCAGATGATGGCGCCGCCGCCGTTCCCCGCCGCGCCCGGGCCGCGGCCCGGTGCCCAGCCGACCCGCGTCAGCGACAGCGACCTGCTGAAAAAGCTCTTTCAGGAAATTTTGACCCTGCTGAAAGAAAAATGAGCCCCGTTTGACGAAAAAAATCCCCGACGCCGGGGATTTTTTTAAATTCAGCTTTCCTTCTTCCGATTGCGGAGCCAGAAAATGACCGCGGCCAAAACAAAGAGACAGACGCTGATGACCTGAGCCTGTTTCAGCGGGCCGATCATCAGACTGTCGGTGCGCAGCGACTCGATGAAAAAGCGGCCGACGGAATAGATCATGAAATACAGACAGGCGACATTCCCCGTCCGCTTCGATCTTTTAAAAACGGCCAGCAGCAGCAGGAAAAGGAGAAAATCCCAGATCGACTCATAGAGAAAGGTCGGATGGTGCAGATAGGGGTCGGCGGCGACGTGAATCCCCCAGGGCAGCGAGGTGACGCCGCCGTAGGCCTCGCCGTTGAAGAAGTTGCCCCAGCGTCCGATGGCCTGACCCAGAGCGAGGGCCGGGGCGACGCAGTCGAGCACGCCGAAGAAATCCAATTTCCAGATTTTGCAGCCGATCAGAATGGCGAGGAGACCGCCGAGGATGCCGCCGTGGACGGCAAGGCCGCCGTGCCACACCTTCAGGATCGTCAGCGGGTCGCCGCCGTAGAGATCCCAGCGGAACAGCACATAGTAAAGCCTGGCGCCGACGACGGCGGCGGGCACCATCAGCAAAAGCACCGACCAGAGCTTATCCACGTCGTAACCGCGGCTTTTCGCCAGACGCTGGGCGAGGAACATGCCGATCAGCAGCGCCGCGCTGATGAGGATTCCGTACCAATAGACCGGCCAGGTGCCGATGGTGAACGCGACCGAATTCATAAAACGCCTCCGTTTCCGTTTTCACCAGTGTATCAGAAAACGGCGCCGCTTTCAAGTTTTTCCCCGTCTAAAAAGGCGCGTTTTTTGTCGCTTTTTCTCATTGACATTCACCTTGGTTCAATGTTTATAATATAAATTAGAGAATTTTTGAGTCGAACAAGGAGAGTCACGATGGAAGCGAACAAGAAAGGGGTCATCCTCTGTCTCATATCCGCGTTTTGCTATGCCCTGGGGCCGATCATCGGAAAACTGCTGTTCCACATCGGCCTGCCCTGGCGGGTGGTGGCGCCGGTCCGCGGCATGATCCCGGCGCTTTTGATTTTTCTTTACGCCCTGTTTTTCGCCAGACACGTCTTTCAAATCAAGCGGGAACATTTAAAGTGGTTCATCCTGAACGGCCTCAGTTTCGGTTTTATCTCCGTCTGCAACTACTGCTCCATCTACTACATCAACGCTTCCGTCGCTACGGTGCTCCTCTATACGCTGCCGGTGTTCACGGTGATCCTCGGCCGCTTCATGCTGAAAGAAAAATTCACCGTTCCGAAAATCATCGCCACGACCCTCGTCTTCATCGGCATCGTCTGCATCATCAACCTCAGCCACATGGACGCCATCGCCGCCCAACCCGATCTCTATATCCTCGGGATCCCCTCGGTGGTCTTCGGCATCCTCATCGGCCTGATGAGCGGCCTGCTCAGCGCCTTTTACACGATCTTTACCCGCAGGCTCAACGAGTCCTACGACGGCTGGACGGTCAATTCCTGGTGCTATTTTCTGGGGTTCCCGGTCTTTCTCTGCGTCGGGGCAAAGCCCATCGCCACCTTTGCCTGGGAGCCGAAATTGGCGCTGTTCCTCTTCCTCATGTCCCTGGTGGGGCTGGCGGCCTATTCCCTCTACGCCCTGAGCATGCACTACATCGACGCGGGCAAGGCCAGCCTTCTCGTCACTTTGGACCCGGTCATGAGCGTCACGATGTCGGTGCTGATCCTCCACGAAAAGCTCTCCGCCGTGCAGTTCGTCGGCTGCCTCCTCGTGGCCGCGGGGATCCTCTTCATGGAAAAGGGCGCGAACTGGCTGGCAAGGCTGCGGCCGCCCCGTGACAAAACCGAGCGGGAAGGGGATAAAGCGTCATGAACAAAACAGAACAGGGCAAAGGCCTCTTTTTCGTCATCGCCTCGGGGTTCACCTGGGCCATTGCCGGCATCATCACCAAGGCCCTTTTCAACGTCGGCACGACGCCGCTGCCGATGATCGTTTCCCGCAATCTCTGCGGCGTCATCTGCCTCGGCGTTTTTCTTTTTTTCTATAAGCGCTCCCTGTTTCACGTCGACCGGGAGGACATCCCGACGCTGGTCACCTGCTGCGCGGTAATGTTCGTCTATTCCGCGGCCTACTTTTTCAGCATCCTCTTTATGAACGTCTCCGTCGCCGTGATCCTGCTCTATATGTACCCCACCATTGTCGCCGTGGCCTCGGTCTTTATCTTTAAAGACCGGCTGACGGCCAAAGTCATCACGGCGCTGGCGCTGACCGTCGCCGGGATGGTGCTGACCGTCAACTTCATCGGCGAGGGGCTGGGCCGCGTTTCCCTGCCGGGGCTGATTCTGAGCGTCACCGCGGCTTTCGGCGCCGCCGGTTACTGTATCTACGTCAAAAAGCTCTCCTCCAAATATCATTCCTTTACCATCAACTTCTACGGCCTGGCCTTCACCGTGGCGGCCTACGGCGTCATGCTCCCCTTCGGCCGGGGCGACGGCCTGACCGGGACGCAGTTCCTCGCCGCCGTTTCCGCGGCGATCCCCTATATCAGCGGCTTTATCCTCTATTCCCACGGCGTGAGGTTCCTAAAGCCCAGCTTCGCCTCGATCTTCGGCACGTCGGAGGTCTTTTTCAATGAGATTTTCGCCGTGATCCTGCTGGGCGAGGTCATCACCGGCAGCCAGTGGCTCGGCCTGTTCCTCATTGTCGGCGCCATCGTCCTGCTGGAGCTGCCCATCGGCGAGAGCGCGCGGCGGAAAGAGGCGTCGCCATGAGAGAGACCACCGGAACCGGCCATTTGGCGGCGCTGTTCACCGTCGCCGTCTGGGGGACGACGTACATTTCCACAAAGGTTTTGCTGAACGATTTCACGCCGGTGGAGATTTTGATCTTCCGCTTTGTGCCGGCCATCGCGGCGCTGTTTTTGGCCTGTCCCCGGCCGCTCCGCGGCACCACCCTCCGGCAGGAGCTCTGCTTCGCCGCGGCGGGGTTCTTCGGCGTCTGCCTCTATTACCTGCTGGAGAACATCGCCCTCACCTACACCTTTGCCGCCAACGCCGGGATCATCATCGCCACCGCGCCGTTCTTCACGGCGCTGTTCGCCTTTTTCCTGCCGAACAGCGGCGAAAAGCCGGGGAAGCTCTTTTTCGTCGGCTTTGCCGTGACCATGGCCGGCATCGCCCTCATCAACCTCAACGGCAGCCGCTTTCAGCTGAACCCCCTCGGCGACGTCCTCGCCCTGCTGGCCGCCGTGGCCTGGGCGGCCTACTCACTGCTGGCAAAAAAAATCGCCGGTTTCGGCTATCCCACGATCCTCACGACGCGCCGCGTGTTCCTCTACGGCCTGGCGCTGATTCTGCCGACGCTCTTCTTTTCCGATTTCCACTGGGAGCCTGCCCGCTTCCTCCGGCCGGAAAACGCCTTTAACCTCCTCTTTTTGGGGCTGGGCGCCTCGGCGCTGTGCTTTGTCACCTGGAATTTCGCCGTCCGCATCCTCGGCGCCGTCAAGACCTGCGTCTACATCTACGCCGGCCCCGTCGTCACCGTCGTCACCGCGACACTGATCCTAAAAGAGCCCTTCACCGCGACCCTCGCCGTCGGAACGGCCCTGACTCTCCTCGGCCTGATCCTCTCCGAAGGGAATTTCTCCCGAGAAAAACCTGTCAAAGAAAAGCGAAACAGAATATGAAGAGAAAAGACGGTTTCCTTAAAAGGAAACCGTCTATGACTTTAGTTTTTCCGATCTTCTCAAGAAAAACCTATGTTTTTAAAAAAACAAATAAACGCTTGGGCAATCTGATTATCCCCTGACAATAAATGGCTTGTTGAATTTAGAAAAATTGCCAAATCGATACTCGACTTAATAAGGGACTTTCCTATATCCTTTTCAATTAGTTTATAATCATTTTTATCGCTTTCTTTTAATTGGCTTCTTATCGATTTGATTATTCTTTTTTTGTTCTCTTCGGGTTCTGACAATAGGCACAAGTCAATAAAATACTCCACCCGAAACTTCATAACCTTGCTGTTCAACTGTTTTTCAATATACGATCCTTTTTCTTCAAGGTAATTTTGTATCTCTAAATAAAGATTAGGATCCGGTATGTTGATTATAACCTTTTTAGAAGTATAATCATATCTTGCGTTTTTAATTAGCCCCGCGAAGGCTGTTTCCCAAGTGAATTCTATGGGATATACCAATTGTTTTCTTACCTTTAGATTTCTGACCCGCTGCTGTGTAATACCAAGTTCTTTGCTGATTTTATAATCGGAACACTCATTATAATCGAGCGTTCCGTCTGACGCGGTATTCTCGAAAACTTTTTTCTCCAAATAAAAATGAAACATCATCAGCTCGATATCCGCTTTTGTCATCTGACCGAAATTTTTCTCGTAAAAACATGACGCGATTTCATCAAACGCATTTATTTTCTCTTCATCGGTGAAAGAGATCATTTTATCACCCATTTTTTGCCTCCGTTTTTTTCTTGCCTAATAATAGTTCATATAAAGAAATCTTAATTCTTATCCTTTTCCCTAATGAAACGGCTCCCGGCGCGAACGCCGCGGAGCCGTTTTAAGATTCATTTTTAACTCGCCAAGTCACGATAGAGGAAGGTCACGATCTCCCCGCGGGTGCAGGTCTTATCCGGGCTGAACGTTGCAGAGGAAGTCCCATTGGTAATGCCCTGTTCCACCGCCCACAACACCGCGTCATAATAATACGCGCCATTCTTCACGTCGGTGAAGGGGTTCTTCGCGTCGGCGGCGGGAGAACCTTCCGTCCGATAGAGGAAGGCCGCTACCTGCGCTCTGGTGCAGGGATTCTTCGGACTGAACGTCGTTCCGGAGGTACCGTTGGTGATGCCGTTCTCCACGGCCCACAGCACCGCTTTATAGAAATAATCCGTCGTCTTTACGTCTTTAAAGGAATTCTTCGCCGAAGCCGGTTCCGGGCACCCCTTCGCTCTCCAGAGGAACGTCACCACCTGACCACGGGTGCAGGTCTGATCGGGCCCGAAGTGGGTGGTGTCAAGACCGTTGGTAATCTGCGGATCGTGATCCACCGCCCAGTAGACCGGCGTGAAATAGAATTTGCCTTCGTCGGTCACGTCGGTAAAGGAAGTTTCTTTTGCGGAATAGATAATTTTCGCGTTCAAAAGGCTATCATTTTTCTCGCCAATTTTGATTTTGGACCATTCTTCTTTCGTCCCGGCATAGTACACCGTTTTCAATTTGCCGCATCCGCAGAACGCCAGTTCGTCAATGGAAGCCACGCTTAAAGGAATAACAATTTCTGTCAGCCCATTACATCCCGAAAAAGCATACTTTTCAATTTTTTTCACATCGGTCGGAATTCTGTATTTCCCGCTTCTTCCCGACGGATATTGAAGAAGAGACGTTCCCGCTTTATCAAAGAAAACGCCGTCTCTGCTCGTATAAGCCGGATTATTCTTTGAAACATTGATTGCCTTTAGACCGGTAATTCTATTGTCATTCAGCTCTGATGTCATCGAATCGGACAACGGTATAACACCGGAGGACAATAACACGCTGTATGGAAGCGCGTTCCCCGCGGCCCGGTCATATTCCACAGAAGAAGTGCTCGCCGCCGTGCTGCTGTTTTCAATTGTCTCATCACTATTGAGAATTTCAGCAGAGGTCAGCGCATCATACCCGGCAAAAGTACCTTCGCCGACTTTCTCGGCTCCCTCGGGGATGGTCACCTGCTCAAGGCTTTCACAGCCGTAAAACGTTCCGTTTCCGATTTCAACAACGCTGTCGGGAATCGTAATATCATTTAAAGCGGTGCAATGATAGAAAACACATTTCCCGATATATTTGATGCTTTCGGGAAGAACAACTTCCGATAAGGAAGTACAATCCTTAAAAACATAGGTACCGATGGTCGTTACGCTGCCGGGAATGGTTACACTTGGCAGAGAAGAGCACCCTTCAAAGGCCGAATGGCCGATAAACTTCACGTTTTGGGAAAGAGAAAGATCCTTTAACGCGGAACAATTCATAAAAGCGTTGTTCCCGATATAATTTACACTGTCGGGAATATTGACCGCGGGCAGAGAAGAGCATCCTTCAAAGGCCGAAATGCCGATCGACGATACCGTTTCCGGAATGACAAGTTCCGTCATTCCAACACAGTCTTTAAAGGCATTTTCTCCAACAGACCTTACTCCGGAAGGAATCGAGATACTTTTCAGGGCCGAACAGCCATGAAACACCCCGTTTTCAATGGATGTCACATTTTGAGGAAGCGCGACGGAGGTCAACGCCGTACAGTCGGAAAAGGCCTCATTTCCAATCTCGGCAACACTGTCCGGCAGAGTAACTTCGGTCAGCGCGGGACACCCACTGAACGCGCGGCTGTTAACGGAAACAACCGTACTCGGAATCGAAACGCCGGTCAGAGACAGGAAATCATCAAAAGCGCTGTTTCCGATTGAAGTTGCCCCTGCCTCAATCACGATTTTCTTGATGATATACTTATTGTAGTTCCAATCACTGAGTTTATTCCTGTCCCACATATTCCCGGTTCCAAAAACCGTCAAGGTACCGTCATCGGACAAGACCCACTCCAGATCATCGCCGCATTTTCCGCGGTCAATCCCTTTATCGATGACATTGACCGTACAGGAAGCGGTCTTTTTGCCATCTTCTGTTGTAACGGTGATTGTGGCGTTGCCTTCGTTCAAAGCGCTCACATTACCGTTTGAATCCACTGAAGCGACTTCATTATTGATGCTTTTCCAAGTGACCGCTTTATTTCCGGCGTTTTCCGGGAGTACAGTCGCCGTTAAAGTTTTGAAAGATCCTTCTGCTAAAGTAATCGATGTCTTATCCAAAGTTACACCCGTAACGGGAAGAACAACTATTACATTACAAACAGCAACCTTATTACCGTTTTCGGTAGTAGCAGTGATTACCGCCGTACCGGCACCAACAGCCGTTATTTTTCCTTTTTCATCAATTTCGGCAACACCCCAATCAGAGCTGTTCCACCGCACTGTCTTGATAGACGCATTCGTCGGCGCTACAGTGGCTTTCAGCGTCTCACTTTTGCCTAATACCAGTGTCAAAGCCGTTTGATTCAACGTTACACCGAAAACAGGAACAATCACTGTCACCTTACAGGAAGAGATTTTACTGCCATCAGCAGAAGTAGCGGTGATATTCGCCGTTCCTGCTTTTACGGCAGAGACTTTGCCATCTGTGACGGTGGCGACACCGGTATTATCACTCTTCCACGTCACTTCCTTGTTCGTGGCGTTGAACGGCTCGACGGCGGCGGATAGTGTTGCACTACCACCTACATTCAATGTCAATTCTTCCATACCCAGTGAGATGCTTGTAACGGGTATAACAACCTCAACTTTACAAACAGCGACCTTATTGCCATCATCAGTAGTGGCGGTAATTGCAGCCGTGCCGACGCCATTAGCCGTAACTTTACCATTACTATCAACTTCGGCAATGCTCCAATCCGAGCTGTTCCACTGAACCGTTTTGACAGAAGCATTCGTCGGAGCAACAATAGCTTTCAGCGTTTCACTTTTGCCCAATGCCAGCGTTAAAGCTGTTTTATTCAGTGTTACACCGGTAACTTCCTTGTAATTATATAATATAGGAGATTCCAACAATCGGTTATTAGACGCCTCGATTGTAATACCAGACCAATCCAATACCGAACCATTATAATAGATCTGATTTATTATTCCCAAGGGATATTCAAAAGCCTGAGTATCAATATTTTCCAAACTCTTAGGAATATACAACGTATTAAGGCAACACCAATAAAAGGCACCTTCCCCAATGGAAGTCACACCTTCAGGTATTTTCACAGAATGCAACTTATAATAGCAATTTTCAAACGCATATGCACCAATGGTTTTCACTCCCGCGGGTACTTCATAGGTTAAAGAATCATTGATTCTTCCAGAAGGATAAGAAACCAATGTTGCCCCTGTTTTGTCAAAAAGCACCCCATCTTTAACACAGTACGCGGGATTTTCACTTTCCACTTTAATGGAAGTCATGGCTTCCCCGCTAAAAGCCCTTGCTCCAATGGAAGTCACGCTTTTTGGGATCGTCACGGAAGCTATTTTATTCTCTCCGTAAAAAGCACCGATCCCAATATATTTCACCCCTTCAGGGATGGTCACCGATTCTAAGTCATGGCAATGCAAAAAAGCATAATCCCCGATGGATGTTACACTGCCCGGAATCATTACTGAGGTTAATTCATAGCAGGCGCTAAACGCATAAGCACCAATGGTTTTCACTCCTTCGGAGATGGTCACCGATTTCAATCCAATACAGAAATAAAAAGCTCCGTTTTCAATGGATTCCACGCTCTTGGGAACAGTAATTGTTTTTAATCTTTCACAGCCAGAAAAGGCGTGTTCACCAATGGTTTTCACTCCTTGGGGAATAGTCATTGTTTCCAAGATCTGACATTGAGAAAAGGCATGCCCACCAATCGATACCACGCTATCCGGTATAGTTACTGAAGTCAATCTACAGTCATAAAACGCATACGCTCCAACCGACGTCACGCCAGGCTTTATGACAACGCTGTTTATTTTCTCCCTAAAATCAGACCAAGGTGCTGGTGGTTCAAAATAATCCGGATCAGAGTCATAAAAATCCTGCATATTTCCTATTCCTGAAATCGTCAATACTCCCTGATCGTCCAACAACCATGTCACATTATCCCCACATGATCCGCCGCTCACTTTCGCGGCGCTGACACCCGCCGCCATGACAAGCACCAAACAAAGCGCGAAGAGCGTTGCTAAAAAACTTTTGCGAAAGCTTCTTTTCATGGGGTACCTCCTTCAATTTTGCAATACATTGATGCGGCTTTTTCAAACCTCTATATATAATGTTCTTCCTAAGTATATCATTTTATTTACTTAAAGTAAATAATATTTTTATTTAAATCAATTATAATTGACTCTTAAAATTGATAGGATATTAAAGAGAGGAGGAAACGCAGGTGAACACGGAATATCCCGAAAAATATATAACCCTCGGTTTAAAGATCGCTTATTACCGCAAAAAACGCGGATATACGCAGGAAGTATTCGCCGAAAAGATTAATAAAAGCGTCAACTTCCTCGCTCAGGTCGAAGGAACCGGAACCGTCCGGGGCATTTCCCTGGAAACCCTTTTTAAAATGGCGGAAATACTGCATATTCCTCCGGCAAAACTATTAGAAGAGGATTAAAAAAAACCGTTTACGAAAAGATTTCGCGAACGGTTTTTTTAATTTACGGAGATAAACCATTTTTTCTTAATATCATATAATAACAGTAGCACAAAGAAATAATATGCCACCTCAAAAAGACCGGCTTTGAAACTCCCTTCAAAACCGGTCTTTATCATCATTTTGCAAATTTATTCCAAATAATCTTTCAGTTTGCGGCTGCGGCTGGGGTGGCGCAGCTTCCGCAGGGCTTTCGCCTCGATCTGGCGGATGCGCTCCCGCGTGACGTTAAATTCCTGGCCGACTTCTTCCAGCGTCCGGGTGCGGCCGTCTTCCAGGCCAAAGCGGAGCTGGAGCACTTTCCGTTCCCGGTCGGTCAGGGTGTCGAGGACATCGTCGAGCTGTTCCTTCAGCAGCACAAAGGAGGCCATTTCCGCCGGAGCGGGAGCGTCCTCGTCCTCGATGAAGTCGCCCAAGTGGCTGTCGTCCTCCTCGCCGATGGGGGTTTCCAGGGAGACCGGTTCCTGGGCGATCTTCTGGATCTCCCGCACCCGTTCCACGGAGATGCCCATGTTCTCGGCGATTTCTTCCGGGGAGGGATCCCTGCCGAAATCCTGGAGCAGCTGGCGGTTGACGCGGTGGAGTTTGTTGATGGTTTCCACCATGTGGACGGGGATGCGGATGGTCCGCGCCTGGTCGGCGATGGCCCTGGTGATGGCCTGGCGGATCCACCAAGTGGCGTAGGTGCTGAATTTATAACCGCGGCGGTAATCGAATTTTTCCACCGCTTTGATCAGGCCGAGATTCCCCTCCTGAATGAGATCGAGGAAGAGCATCCCCCGGCCAACATAGCGTTTGGCGATGCTGACGACGAGGCGCAGGTTGGCTTCGGCAAGGCGTTTTTTCGCCGCCTCGTCCCCTTTTTCCATGCGCTTGGCCAAATCCACTTCTTCCTCGGCGGAGAGCAGCGGCACGCGGCCGATCTCTTTCAGATACATCTTCACCGGGTCGTCGATGAAAATGCCGTCGGGCACGCTGAAATCCAGCTCCGTTTCGTCGATCTGCGGCAGTTCGTCGGGAGCTTCCAGATTTTCAAGGTCCGTCCCCTCGTCAATAATCACAATCCCCGCGGAGGTAAAGGCGGCGCAAATTTCGTCATATTGGTCCGGGGTTATTTCGATTTCAGACAGCGCGTCCTGAATATCCGAAGCCTTGAGGTAATTCTGTGCTTTCCCAATCTGCATCAGCTTCTTCACAATATCCAGGTTCATGCAGTCCTCTTTCATATTTTCACCCCTTTCCCGCGGCGGCGTTTCCGCGCCGATGTTTTTTGTATCTTTTTGGTCATTTAAAATCATCTCATGCTTCTTTTCGTTTCATCGAATCGAATTATGTCTCTCTATATATTCACTAAATTTTTCTTAATTCCTGCTGAATCTCATCAAATTTCCTTAAAAGAATATGAATATCACCATTATTTCCACTTTTCTCGGAATCTTTGATGCGGCGCTGCAGGTCCTCTTTTTCCTTCAGCAGCGAAGCCTTGCGGAGGGCGCGCCAGCAGTCGCGGAACATGGCGGTCCTGTCGCCGACGAGCTCATAAGGATCGCGCATGATGTAGGAAGAGATCAGACTCTTGTCCTCCTCGGCGGCGAGATCGACGAGATCCCGAAAGCGCCAGCTGTAGGCCTCCTCATGCTCCCGGATCGTCCGGACCACGGCCTTTTCCGCGGCGGAATCGAGGAAGGACCACTTTGTCGCCGCCTCGATGTCGCGGAACACCCCTTTGTTCTCGGCGGCGTAGTAGAGCACGCAGTTCTTCGCCGTGGCGAGTCCCTTCGGCGTTTTTTCCCGGCCGAGGTCAACGCCGCGGCCAAAGTCGCTGCGGCCCTCCGCCGTCTTCCGGCGGATGTCACTGCGGAGCACCTCCTCGGAGATCCGCAGTTTTTCACTGATTTCGTGGATGTACTCGCTCCGCTCCACGGCGTTGCCGAGCTTCACAAGGGAGGGGCCCAGCTCCGCCAGGATATCGGCTTTTCCCTCGGCGGTATTGGGGTCGTGGTTTGCCATCGCGGCGCGGATCTTAAAATCCATATACGTCAGCGCCGCTTCCCGCAGTTTGAGCCAGCCTTCCCGGCCGAAGCCGCGGAGATAATCATCGGGATCGTAAGGCGCGGGGATCGTCATGGCGTAGGGACGGATCCCGACGGCCATCAGCAGATCCAGCGCTTTGGCGGTGGCGCGCTGTCCGGCGCCGTCGCCGTCAAAAGCGACGATGACCCGGCCGCAGTAGCGTTTCAGAATTTTCGCGTGGTCCTCGGTAAAGGCCGTGCCCAGCGGCGCCACGGCGTTGTCGATGCCGAACTGATGGGCGGTGATGACGTCCACGTTCCCTTCCAGCAAAAAGGCCTCCCCCTCCCGGCGGATCGCCGAATAGGCCAGATGCAGGCCGTAAAGGTTCTTCCCCTTGTGGAAGACCGGCGTTTCCGGCGTGTTCAGATATTTGGGCAGACCATCGTCGAGGACGCGGCCGCCGAAGGCGATGAAATCGCCTTTTTTATCGCAGATGGGGAAGATCAGCCGGTTGCGGAAGCGGTCGAAGCACTTGCCGCTCTCGGCCTTGGAGACAACGCCGGCGGTGACGAGATCCGGCTCCCGGAACCCCTTTTGGAGCAGGTAATTCCGCAGCTGATCCCAGGTATCGGCGGCAAAGCCTAAAAAGAACCGCTCGGCGATCTCCTCGCTGATGCCCCGCTTTTCCAGATAGGCCAACGCCTGCGGCGTCTTCCGCAGCTGCCCCCGGTAGAAAGCGGCGGCGGCTTTGTTGATCTCCGTCAGGCGGCGCTTTTCATCGTAGAACTTTTTCTGTCCCGCGGTGAGCTCCCGCTCCGGCAGAGTCACGCCGACGCGGTTCGCCAGCTTTTCCAGGGCCTCCATAAAGGAGAGGTGCTCATATTCCATAACGAAGGAAATGGCGTTGCCTCCCTTCTGGCAGCCGAAGCAATAGAACATCTGCTTATCCGGGGAAACGGAAAAGGAGGGCGTGTCCTCAAGATGAAAGGGGCACAATCCCACCATGTTCCGGCCCTGGCGCTTCAGGGGCAGATACGTCTCGATCAGCGCCACGATGTCCGTGCGGTCCAATATCTCATCGATGATTTCCTGGGGAATTCTTCCCGATACCATAAGTTTCTCTCCGTTTTGCATACTTATTCGCCGTACTTTGAGAAGCGCCGCGCGCGTCCTCAGAAATGGAAGCCGGAGGGAATAAAGATTTCCTTATACCGCTCCTCGGCGAATTTATCGGTCATCCCGGCAACGTAATCCTTCACCCGCAGCGGCAGCGGCGAGAGGGGGATCGTGTCGGGGATCTCTTCTTCGTGGTTCATATAGTACTCAAACAGCGCCTTTAGGATGTGGCAGCCCTTTTCCTCCTCGGAGGCCACCACCGGCAGGCGGTAGAGGTGCTCAAAGAGGAACGTCCGCAGCTCGCCCAGGGCGGCCCGGCCCGTTTCGGACTGGGTGATTTCCCCTTTGCCGTCGCTGGCGGCGATGACGTCGCCGACGAGGGCGTCGATGCGGCTGCCGTGGGTATCGCCGAGAAAACCGGCGTAGGTGTCCGGCAGCGATTCCGGTTTCAGCAGGCCAATGCGGACGGCGTCGTCGATATCGTGATTGACGTAGGCGATGCGGTCGGCAAAGCGGATCACCTGACCTTCCAGAGTGAAGGGAAGCACATCGCCGGTGTGGCGCAGAATCCCGTCCCGGACTTCCTCGGTGAGGTTCAGCCCTTTGCCGTCCTCCAAAGCGTCAACGACGCGGAGGCTCTGTTCGTTGTGGCGAAAGTGATGTTCCGGCGCCAGCAGGCGGTCGAGCATCCGCTCCCCGGCGTGGCCGAAGGGGGTGTGGCCGAGATCGTGACCGAGGCCGATGGCCTCCGTTAAATCCTCGTTGAGGTTCAGCCCCCGGGCGATGGTGCGGCCGATCTGCGCCACTTCCAGCGTATGGGTGAGCCGGGTGCGGTAGTGATCGCCGCCGCCGGGCAGAAAGACCTGGGTCTTATATTTCAGCCGCCGAAAGCTCTTGGAGTGGATGATCCGGTCGCGGTCCCGCTGAAAGGCAGTCCGCAGCGGGCAGGGCTCCGTCGGATGGAGCCGCCCGCGGCTCTCGGCGCTTTTCGCCGCCAGCGGCGACAACATTTCCGCTTCCCGTCGTTCCAGATCTTCCCGCTTCAGCATCGGTTCTCGACCTCCGTTCCCGCCCCAGGGCGTCCGATTGAATGAAAATAAACGTTCTCTATTATAAATACGGTAGAAACCGGAATTCTCCTGCTTTTATTTCACAAAAGAAAAAGCCGTCTCAAAAAAAACACCGAGACGGCACAATGAAACCCGCGGGAAATCAGGCGCGCTGTTTTGTTTCGCCGTGTCTTTTCCGATAGGAAAAGGACGAGGGATGGCGGCGCACCCAGGTCAGGTAAAGGATCACCGAAACGACGTTGGCCAGGGAAAGCGCGGCGAACATCGTCCCGTAGCCCCAAGCGGAAATGAGCCAGCCGGCGATGCCGCCGCCAAAGCCGAAACCGAGATCGTAGGCGCAGAGATAGGTGGAGTTGGCGGCGCCGCGCCGACGCGGCGGCGCGAGGCAGACGGCGACGGCCTGGAGCGCCGGGGCGATGCCGCCGAAGCCGTAGCCGACGAGAACGGCGCTGAGCAGATATGTCAGCGTGTTCGGGACGAAGGCCAGCAGCAGCATGGCGCAGAACATCGCGGCGTTGCAGCTGTAGACAAAGAAGGCCTCGCCGCGGCGGTCGACGATCTTCCCCAGCGCCATGCGGATGACCATCAGGAAAACGGCCATCACCGCGAAAAAGACGCCGCCGCTCGGCAGCGACGACACCGCGGCGAATTTGGCGAGAAAGCTCTCCAACGCGCCAAAGGTCAGCAGAAACACAAAGAGCGTCAGCGACGCCGGCACGGCGTTGCCGTCGAACATCGCCTTCACGCTCAGAGGCGTTTTCGTCACCGTCAGCTTCGGCGTTTTCACAAAGGCCAGCAGAATCAGGGAGAGGAAGCAGACCGCCGCGGAAACGAGAAACAGCGCGAAAAAACCCAGCCGGTTCATGAGCGCCAGGGCGATGACGGGCGCCCCGGCGGTGGCCAGGGCGATGGACGTGCCGAAATAACCCATCCCCTCCCCGAAGCGGAGGCGGGGCAGCAGATCGGTGGCCATGGTGTTGGAAGCGGTATTGGCGCAGCGCAGCCCAGCGCCACGCCGTGGATCATACGCAGGATCACGGCGCTGACGACGAGACTGACGCTGATATAGCCCAGCGGCGTCAGCGCCATGCCGAGAAGCCCCAGCACCAGAATGAGACGGCGGCGGCCGTTATCGAGAAACCAGGCGATGAACGGACGGAAGAACACCGCCACAAAGGAAAAGCCCGCCGCGGCGAGACCGGCCACGGCCTCGGTGCCGCGCAGATACTCGATGTAGAAGGGGAAGGTCGAGAGAACCATCAAATGGTTCAGGAAGATGAAAAAGTTGATGAGCAGGATCAAAACAAAATCCTTGGTCCAAAGGCGAACAGACTGATTTTCCATAAAATACCTCCGCGAAAAAGCGGCGCGGGACCGACGGCGGTTCCCCGGCGCTTCTCAGACATAAAAAAATGAGCCGTTCGCAATAATCGGACTTACGTTCGTCGCAAACAGCTCATTATCATGTTTATTTTAGCAGAGAAAAACGCCTTTGAAAACCGGCAAATTTTTGCCCGGCGCACAGCGCAAAATTTTAGCGGTACAGTTCCGGAAAATAATCTTCCCGCTTTTTCCGCAGGTAAAGGCCGACCTTGCCGGTGATTTCCGTCACCCGAAAGCGAAGCATCGTCAGCGCGGCAAAACCGGAAGATATCTCCTTTTCCTTCGCCGCGTCGTCGTCAATGCCGAGGCGGTCGGCAAGGAGCCGGATCGTTCTGTATTTTTCCTTCTCGTCGTCAATGGTCTCGACCACGCCGGAAGCGATAACGCTGATGTAGTCGGTGGCGAATTTTTCCGGGATTACCGTGTCCTTATCGATCACGCAGAAGGAGGCGTTTTTGTTTTCGTTGAGGAGGGCGATCTTCCGCCCCTTTTTCCCGCAGTGAAAATAGAAGCAGCCGTCGCCGTACACATAGTTCAGCGGCACGCCGTAGGGAACGCCGTCCTCCCCGCAGAGGCTGAGGACGCCGCAGCTGTTGCGGTCAACGACGGCGCTGATTTCCGCCTCGCTCAGCGCCTGTTTCGGGCGGCGCATTTCATAGTGGTTCATCTTTTTCCCTCCCACAGGATTTCCTTCACCTTTTTCGCCGCGGTCTCGCCGAGGAGACGATGGTTCTCCGCGTCGAAATGGAGACCGTCCGCGTCGCTGAACCGCACATAATCGCCGGCGTTGAGATAAGAGACGCCGTATTTTTCGGCGATGAGCTCAAAGAAGGGAGCCATCCGATGAGAGGCTTCCTCCCGCCCCTCGAACTCAAAGCGGAAAAAGGAGCGCGGCGGCAGCGCCAGCGGCGGCGGACAGATCAGCAGGATCTTTCCTTCGCCGCCTGTAAAGGCGTCCCGGGTCTGCAGCGCCCGCTCCACCACCATCCCGACGCTGTTGGCGACGTCGTAGGCGGTGTAGCCGTACCGCGCTTTCAGGTCGTTGGAGCCGAGCATCAAAATCAGCAGGTCGACGGGGCCGTGGACCCGCAGCGCCGGGACGATCTGATCCCGGCCGCAGGTGTAGTCGTCGATGTCGTCCCTCGCCGAGGCCGTGCGGCCGCAGAGGCCGTCGGCGATGACGCGGCAGCCGTTTCCGAGCTCCCGACGGAGCACGGAGGTCCAGCGGACTTCTTCTTCCCAGCGGTCAAAGGGAAGGAACGGGCTCTTATTGAAGGGGTTGTACCCCCATGTATTGGAATCCCCGAAAACGAGGATCGTCTTTGACTCTTTCACGCTCTCATCCTCTTCGCGCGTTTTTCGTTCCGCCGCGGCTTACTTCAGCGCTTCCACGGCGTCGCCGATCTTTTTATCCCAGTGATCGTCAAAAAGGCGGATATCGCCTTCGTCATAGGCGGCGGCCACTTTGGGATCGAGGGGCAGACGGCCCAGGAGCGGCAGGGCAAATTCCGCCGCCGTTTCTTCCACATGGCTTTCGCCGAACATTTTGATTTCCTTACCGCAGTCGGGGCATTTGATATAGGCCATGTTTTCCACGATGCCGAGAATCGGGACGTTCATCTGCTGCGCCATGTTCACGGCTTTGCTGACGATCATCGAAACCAGCTCCTGGGGGGAAGTGACGATGACGAGACCGTCCACAGGCAGCGACTGGAACACCGTCAGCGCCACGTCGCCGGTGCCCGGCGGCATATCGACGAACATATAATCAATATCGCCCCAGATCACATCGGTCCAGAACTGCTTCACGGCGCCGCCGATGATGGGCCCGCGCCAGATGACCGGCTGATTTTCGTTTTCCAGCAGGAGATTGATGGACATGATCTTGACGCCGTCTTTGGTCAAAGCGGGGACGATCCCTTCGGCGCTGCTTTCGGCGCGGCCGTGGATCCCGAACCCCTGGGGGATGGAAGGACCGGTGAGATCCGCGTCAAGAATGGCGGTGCGGTAGCCGCGGCCGTTCATATCCTGGGCCAAAAGGGACGTCACCATCGATTTGCCGACGCCGCCTTTGCCGCTGATCACGCCGATCACCTTTTTCACGCTGCTGTAAGAATTGACCTCTTCCTTGGGGATGGCCTTGCGGCTGTCACAGTCGAGATGACAGCTTTCGCATTTTTTAGGAGTACAGTCTTCCCCGGCGGTCTGTTTTGCCATGGTTGAATACCTTCTTTCTGTCTGTTATACCAAAAATCTATCTCCGTTATTATTATACCTTTCCCCGGGAAAGATGTAAAGCCGAATCTTTTTTGCAAAAAACACAAAAAAACCTATTGCATTAGTAGTATAAATAGAGTATAATAGGCTTCAAATCAACCAAAGGATCTGATCAGAATGAAACAGCAGAAACGCGTTTTAGCCATCCACGACATCTCCTGCGTCGGAAAATGCTCCCTCACCGTGGCGCTGCCCATCATCTCCGCCTCCGGCGCAGAATGCAGCATCCTGCCGACATCGGTGCTTTCCACCCACACCGGCGGTTTTGAGAACTACACCTTCCGCGACCTCACCGATGAGATCGTGCCCATCACCGACCATTGGAAATCCCTGCATCTCGCCGTGGACGCCATCTATACCGGCTATCTCGGTTCCTTCCGTCAGATCGAGCTGATGAAAGGGATCTTCCGCGATTTCCGACAGGAAGACGGCCTGGTCTGCGTGGACCCCGTCATGGGCGACAACGGCAGCCTCTACGCCCTTTTCGATGAGGAATTCGCCAAGGGCATGGCCACCCTCTGCGGCGAAGCGGATCTGATCATGCCGAACCTAACCGAAGCTTCCTACATGACGGGGCTGCCCTATCGGGCGTCGGGCTACGATGAGGACTACATCCTGTCGATGATCGAGGCCCTTCACGGACTCGGCGCGAAAAAGGTGGTGCTGACCGGAGTCTCCTTTGACGAAACGAAACTCGGCGCCGCCGCCTCGGAAGACGGGAAGGTCACCTATCTGATGAACGACCTCATCGACGGCTACTACCACGGCACCGGCGACGTGTTCGGCTCCGCCCTCGTCGGCGCCCTCGTCAACGGCAAAACACTGGCAAAAGCCACGGAAATCGCCGTCAGCTACACCGTCGCCTGCATCCGCCGGACAAAGGAAGCCGCCACCGAAGCGCGGTACGGAGTCTGCTTTGAGCAGGAGCTCCCCGCTTTCATCGAAATGCTGAAATAACGCTCCATATAATAAGTAATAAGGAGGTCTCCGATTAAGGAGACCTCCTTCTTTCATTCTGTCTTGTTTTTCTCCGCCCACAGCAGGTTCGCCAAAGCCAGATCCTTCGGCGCCGTCACCTTGAAATTCTCCGGCGCGCCGGGTACAAGGCCGACCTTCTTCCCGCGGAGCAGATAGATTTTCGCGGCGTCCGTCAGGACGCTTTTTTCTTCTTCCGTCAGGGAGGCGATGGTTTCCGCCAGCTCCGTCAGGCGGAACGTCTGCGGCGTCTGCACCGCCCGGAACGCGCTCCGCTCCGGGATCTCCGCGGCGGTCCTGCCATCGGAGGTGGAGAGAATCGTATCAACGAGGGGCACCGCCGTCGTCACGCAGTCGTGCCCCGAAAGGGCAACGACGTTCGCCCGGATGATCTCCTCCGTCACAAAGGGACGGGCGCCGTCGTGGGTCAGCAGAACATCCTCCGGAGCATGCTCCCGACCGAGCAGGAAGCGGCACACATTGACGAGGCTGCCCAGCCGGTCTTCGCCGCCTTCGATCACAAAGACGTTTTCGTTTTCGGGCCACTCGTCCGCGATCAGTTTTTCCGTATGCTCCGCCCAGCCTTTCGTCACGGCGACGACGATTTCCGCCACGTCACCGCAGCAAAGGAACGGTTCCAGCGTCCGCAGGAGCATCGCCTTGCCGCCAATGGGCAAAAACTGCTTTGGCAGCCGATCGCGGCGGCGCATCCGGGAACCCATGCCGCCGGCGAGGATCGCGGCGCGGATCATCGCGCCCTCACATTTCCCCGGCAAGATCCATGATGAGATCAATCGCCGGGTTATCGTTATTTTTCAGGCTCATCAGCTCATAGTGATAGGGATCGCGGGAGGTCATCGAGACGCGGACGAACTCGGGATCATAGATCTCCCGGATAAAGTCGGGGACAATGGCCACCCCCTGTTTGGAGCGCACCATCAGCAACTGGGCGTTGATGCTGTTGGTGCGGGTCGTGCGTTCCGGGAAAAAGCCGTACTCGTCCACGAGAAGGTTGCGGAGCATCTCCATGGAGGAGGGACCGCTTTCCTCGCAGTTGGTGATCAGATATTCTTCCCGGAGCATCGCCGCGGCGTCGTGCTCCGGATATTTTTCCGCGATGGAACGGTCGGCGACGACACAGTTGCTGGAAGAAAAGAGCCGCTTTGTCCGAATCTCCCGTTTCGCGAAGGACTCCTCGCAAAGGTCGATGGTAACGATCAGATCCAGCTCGCCGCTTTTCAGCCGCCGGGTCAGCTCATCGTAGGGATATTGATAAATATCGGTCTTGATGTCGGGATAGCGCTCCAACAGCAGGGAAAAGAAATCGTCGGTCTTGTGGTACTCGTAGATGCCGATGCCCACCTTCACATAGCCCTGATACATCTTGGAGGCCGCCAGGGTCTGCGCCACGGTGTCCTCGTAGTACTGCAGCATATGGGAGACGCGGCGATAATACACCTTCCCGGCCTCGGTCAGCGAAACGGAATGGGGGCTCCGGTTGAAGAGCTTGACACCGAGGCGCTGTTCCAGACCGGCGATGTACTGACTGATGGCCGTCTGACTGACGCCATACTCACTGGCGGCTTTCGTAAAGGAAAGGCACTCCGCCAGCGTCATAAAGTATTGAATCTTTTTATTGATCATAATTTTCCTCTTATAAAAAACAGGCCTATCATGTTTGTTTTATTATAACATATTCCCGGCAAAAAGCAAAGAGAGGGAGCACGCCGAGAGAAGGCAAAAAGCCCTGTTTTCGCCTTGTAGGGGTCGAACAGAGCTTTTTATGTTGTACTACCATCTTTTTTTATTCGATTTTCCTTAATGAGCGCTTCTCTCAGCAAATACTCAATATGGCCGTTCACACTCCGGATTTCTTCGGATGCCCACTGTTCCAGCGCATTGTAGATATTTGGATCGAGGCGAAGAGGAAAATTCTTTTTTTGAGGTTTCGAAGTCATCGCGAATCATGCCGGTTTCCGGAAAAGACGGGCCGATCTCCCCCGTGAAACAACATCCCCGTCGCAACAGACGGTGGTGAATCAGAGCGCTCCGCGTCTCTTTGAGCCATGCCGCCGGAGAAGATCTGCTGAACGGGACAGACCGAATTCCCTTTCGGGCGGGAAAACACGGCGGCTTCCCGCGATGACCGTGGAATCACGGCCGTTACGCTTCGCGGGCGGGAAAAAGACGCTTTTGGTCGGAGCGGAAAAACAATTCTCATGTCAGAACAGGCAGTTTTTTTCATATCGCTACTCCGAAAATCATCATTTTTTCTCATATCTTGATGATATTTATATGATATCATAATTATATCAAAAACGCAAGGTTTTTTTGAGAAAAAACGGCGTTAAAACGAAAAAAACACTTCTTTAAAAAAGGGCGGTATGCTATAATGAAACCATGAAAAAGGACTACTATGATTTTATGAAAGAGGCGATCCGGGAGGCCCGGGCCGCCGAAAGAGCGGGCGACGTTCCCGTCGGCGCCGTCGCCGTAAAGGACGGGGAAATCATCGGCAGAGGACGCAACCGCAAGGAAGCGGCGGCGGATCCCGCCGGTCACGCCGAGATCGAGGCGCTTCGCGAAGCCGCCGCCCGTTTAAAGACATGGCGCTTAACGGACGTCACGCTGTTCGTCACCATGGAGCCCTGCCCGATGTGCGCCGGCGCGATCCTGCAGGCCCGCGTCGAAACGGTGGTCTTCGGCGCCTGGGACGTCCACTGGGGCGCCTGCGGTTCAAAAGCGACCCTTTTGGAGTCCGGCGTTTTCAACCACACGGTAAACGTCATCGGCGGCATCATGGAGCGGGAGTGCGCGGCGCTGACGGAAAAATTTTTTCGGCGAAAGCGGAAAGAAAACTTGTAACGTCCCGTCATTTATGATAAAATAGGAGTGTTCCGACGGGAACGAAAAGAATAGGGAGCGGTATCGAAGTGGTCATAACGGGGCTGACTCGAAATCAGTTTGTCGGTAACTCCGGCACGTGGGTTCGAATCCCACCCGCTCCGCCATAAAGGAATAAACCCCACAAAGTGGGGTTTATTCCTTTATGACAGCATATCGGAGGGGATTCGAAGTTTATGCCGCACAGCGGTAAATCCCACCCGCTCCGCCAAAGGAAAGGATCCTGCAGCGCAGGATCCTTTCCTTTGGCACAGCTATCGGCAGGGATTCGAAGTTTATACTGTAAAACGCAACAAAAATGAGCGGTAAAAAATAACTTGCGGCTTCCGCCTTCCGATACGGTAAAAAAAATTTCTCCGACAGTAAATCCCACTCGCTCCAGCATTAAAGCAGCAATTTCCTCAAAACGAAGGTTACCCCTTTACAACACATCAAAAGCGATTTACCGCAAAGTCATAAATCCCACCCGCTCCGCCATCACGGGGACAAGTTCCACGAAGCGGCAAATCTTATTCATCCAAACAAACCCTCCGAAACAGCCTATAAAACCCAATAATGATTAAAAAGCCCACCTATCTGCCGCAACAGCAGCAAAACAGGTGGGTTTTCACGTATAAAAAAGGCATCGGCACGCCGCCGGACGCGTCCGTTCATTTTCAATCCGTCAGATCATAAAGAAACGTTTCGCCTTTTTCCATGCGGTCGAGGGCGACGACAGCGTAATAAGCCTGTTCCGTGGCCATTTTGTCACCGGTGCCGAGCTCTCGGGAATGGGTGAACGTGGCGTCGTCGAGGTAGTAGGTCATCAGGACGTCAAAGACGGTATGCCCGTTTTTGACAAATCGCTCATCGGTCAGAGGAATCTCAAATGCGCTGAGAGCGACCAGCACCTGAGCGCAGCTTTCCGAGGACGGCGCGCCAAAGGAAGAAAAACCGCCGTCCTCCTCCTGGACATCGCTGAGATATTGAAAGGCCCGCTCCACGGCGTCGCTGACATCGGCTCTGCCGCCATAAAAATACAGGGCCTGAAGCATCATCGCGGTGAGATCCACATCGGAATCGCCCGCGCCGACGAGGTCAAAGCCGCCGTCTTCATTTTGATGGCTGAGGATGAAACCGAGGTATTCCTCCTCGGGCACGGCTTTGCCGCAGCCTTTCGCCGCGATCAGCGCCCAGGAAGCGCCGTTCAGCCCCTGGGATTCCGTCGCCGCCACGTCGTTCAGCGGCGCGAAGAGGTCGTAA
>CADBQN010000013.1 GCA_902796855.1 uncultured Bacillota bacterium
AGGGCCTGACACCTGCTCAACACAGATACCAGACCCTTCAGGTCGCTTAATTAAATCTTTTGTCTAACTTTTGGGGTTCACTTCATGTCGCGGACGGGGCTTTTTCAGCTGTTTCGCAATGGTTCAGTTTTCGTTGCCGTCTCTCGGGTTTTGGCCGTTCGCCGGCGTTTCGTCAGCGGCGCCGTTTTCCGGAAGGTATAATTCTTCCGGTTCCTCTTCGGAACCGTTGTCGATGTCGAATTCCACCCAGAAATTCACGCCCCTGCCGTCTTCGTCGTTGAAGACGCCGCATTGATTGTTGTGGGCTTCCATAATCGTTTTTACGATGGTCAAGCCGATTCCCGTGCCGCCGTATTTGCCGGAGCGGGCTTTGTTGCGCTTGTAAAAGCTGAGCCAGATTTTATCGAGTTCATCTTCGGGGATGGTATCGCCTTCGTTGAAAACGTTGATGTGGAGTTTGCCGTCGATTTCCGTCGTGTCGATGCGGATGTGGCCGCCGGGGGCGGTGTGATCCGCGGCGTTGGTGATGAGGTTGACGAGCACCTGACCGAGCATGTTGCTGTCGGCGTAGATCATGCAGGGTTCGGCGGCGCTCTCGATGGAGATTCTTTTCTCCTTGAACATCAGGCTGAATTTGCCGATGATGACGTCGATGTAGGAAGAAATCTCGAAAGACTCGATTTCCGGCGTGATTTTCCCAAGTTCGAGCTGGGAAAGGCTGAGGATCTGCCGGACCAGTTTGTTCATGCGGTCCGCTTCCTCAATGATCACCGAGGTATAGAACTCCCGGTCTTCCGGGCTTTCGCTGATGTTTTCCTTTAAACCTTCGGCGTAGCCCTGAATGATGGCGATGGGTGTTTTGAGGTCGTGAGAAACGTTGGCGATGAGATTCTGACGCATCTCGTCGATCTGCCGTTCCTTTTTGATTTCCTCTTCCAGCCGGGCGTTGGTCTTTTGAAGGTCGTCAATGGACTGTTCCAGCCGGTCGGAGAGAACGTTGATGTTGTGACCGAGCTGGCTGATTTCGTCGGTGGTTTTGCCGCTGAATTTTTTGGAAAAATCCAGATTGGCCATGCCTTTGGTGATCTCGTTGATCTCTAAAATCGGCTTGACCCAATGGCGGGAAATGAGGAACGCGCCGATCAGCGAGAGAATCAGCGTAATCGCGCCGCTGATCAGAATAAAGACGCGGCTGTAGCCGATGTTCGCCTCGATGGAGGGAACGGAGACTTTCAGCACGACATAGAACAGGTCGCTGCCTAAGGGGATGCGGCCCAGAAGGGTCAGAAACCGCCCCTCGGCATAGCCGCCGTGCTGGGTGTAAATGACATAGCCCTCTTCGGCGATTTTCTTCGCGTGGGTCGATATCTCCTGTTCATAGACGTCGGCTTCGAGGGAATCGGTGATTTTTTGACGAATGCTGCCGTCATCCTCGACGATGAAGCCGCTGAGGGTGTCGTAGTTGCTGTTTAAAAACAGGATCTGCATCCCCGACGCCGACTCAAATTCCTGAATATTGCTGGAAAGATAGCCGTTGTTCTCAATGACCTCGCTGTAGATGGCGTGGTAGGAATCGGCCAGCATATTCTTATTTTGGGCCAGGGTATATTTCCCGTAAAAGAGGATGTGGGACGCGATCAGAAACGAGGAAAAGAAAATAATGATAAATCCCACCGTCAAAAAAAGTTTTGTCTGGATGGAAAATTTCATGGATCAGCCTTCAAAACGATAGCCGTACCCTCGAACGGTCTCAATGAGATTGCCTTTCTCCCCGAGCTTGGCCCGGAGCTTTTTGATATGCGTATCGACGGTGCGCAGATCGCCAAAGTAATCGTAGCCCCAGAGGGCGTTTAAAATCTGTTCCCGGCTTAACGCGACCTTCTGGTTGACGGCGAGATAGACGAGGAGTTCGTATTCTTTGGGGCTGAGATCGATGCGCTTGCCGTCGATGGAGACGATGCGGGCGACTTCGTCGATGATCAGTCCGTCAAATTCCTTTGTCGGAGATGTCGTCGCTTCCGGCTGCTGCCGCAGCAGAAGCTTGATGCGGGCCATCAGAACGATGGGACTGAAGGGTTTTGTGATATAGTCGCTGGCGCCGAGCTCCAGCCCAAAGACTTCGTCGCTGTCTTCGGAACGGGCCGTCAGCATAATGACGGGGATGGAAGAATCGATTTTCCGAATGTGGCGCAGGACGCTCCAGCCGTCATAGTGCGGCATCATGACATCGAGGATTACGAGGCTCAGCTGGCCCAGTTTCGTTTCGATGATTTCCATGGCTTCCTGGCCGTCGGCGGCTTCCAGAACGGTGTAGCCTTCTTTGGTCAGAAAATCCTTGACCAGTCGTCTCATTCTTTCTTCATCTTCGGCGATTAGGATATTCATAGGGCCATACCTCCATTTTGATGTTTCGCTTTCCGCGGTTTTCTTCTTTCGCGCGGGCAGAGTGATTCATGGTATCAACACATGTTTTTACCATTATGAAAGAACGGCGTGAACGTTTTGTGTCTTTCGGGGCAATCTTTGGTTGGCGGTTGCTGTTATCTTCGTTTCTTTCCGCCGTTGCCCCGTGCTCTTTTTGTTGTGCCCGACGCGTTTTTCCCTCCTGAGCTCCGCTGATCGGGATGAGGCTGACCGACGTGATAGTCGCCGCTTTCCCGGCCGGCGCCGCTGCCGCGCCGAGGGTTCTTTGTTGTTCCTCCCGGGGATCGCGTCGTTTTGTTTCGTGTCTTTTGTTTTTCTTTTTTCGCAGTTTTGCGGACGCGGTTCGCGAAGGCCTTCGCCTTATTCTTTTGCGGGCCGAAATTGCGGCGCAGAAGGAAAACGATGAGGACAATGACGGCGGCGAGGAGCAGGACAATGCCGATTTTCAGCAGCACGCCGCCGATGTTCCGCTCATTTTTTTCGTAAAAGGAGATGATGGTGACGGGCCCGGCATAAGAGACTTCTTCGGGAAGGGAGAGAGTCACGGTGCCGCTGAGGTACGTATTCTCCGTATAGGCGATGGCGGCGTCGAGGTCGTAGATGTCGTAGTCGTCGGGGAGGAGAATGTCAAAATTCCCCGTATAGGCCAGGTTTTCGCCGCCGCCGGCGATTTTAGACGCTAAAAGGGCGTTGAGGTCGCTCTTCTTGATGGTTTCCTTGTGCCATTTATAGAACCCGAAATTCAGCAGTGCCTGGATGTCGTCGCTGACGATGTTCTCGTCGCCGTTCATCGCCACGGCGACGAGGGTGCGTTCCTCGTTCTCGGCGCACACCATCATATGGTATTTTTCCACATTGCTGTTATAGGCGTTGTAACCGCCTTTGATGCCGGAGTAGAGAATGGAGCCGTCCAGCAGCTTGTTCGTCGTTTTAATGGTGGTTTTGGCTGTAACCGCCGCCGCGGCGGAAGTCGGTGTGGAGGCGGTGTCTTCCGTATCCTCCGTGTCTTCCTCAGCGTCGGGATCTTCCTCTGCTTCCTCCTCGTCCTCTTCAACGGCGGAGGTCTCCGCGGAGGTCCCCTGTTCCTTTTTCTTCATCTTGTCCTTGTAGTCGGCCTGGCGGCTGTTGATGTTGGCGGGATCGACGGCGATCACCTGTTCCCCGGAAGCGAGGAGCGCCCGAAAGGCCTTATTTTCGTAAAAATTCTGAATCAGGCGCGCCATATCCACAGGGCTGCACTGCTGTGTATCATAAAAATGGCCGTCGCTGTTGGTGGCTTTCATCGAGGAGGCGAGGAGCTTTGAGGCGGTGCCGTTCATCTTTTTGACGTAAGCCTCAATGGCGGCCTGGGTCTTTTTATAGTCGCTCATGGCGGCGTAATCCGCGGAGGTCGTGTCGAGGAGGAGCTGACCGAGATTTTCGGCGACGACATTGGCGGCGTCGTTGTAGCCGCCGAGGTATTCCGCGAAGAGCATATCGTTAAGGGAGACGATCTGACCGGCCTTTAAGCCGAGATAGGGCGGATCGGGATTGGTCTTTAAAGCGTTGGCGGTGACGACAAGTTCTTCGGGAGCGTTGTCGAAATCCAGCGCCGTGACGATGTTCAGCATTTTGTCAAAGTCACCGCAGGGCGCCAGCGTATAGGGGCTTTTGCCGTAAAGGATCTGTCCCGTTTCCACGTCGATGACGACGGCGTAATCGCTGTTGATCTCAATGGCGGCCGACGCTTTGACCGGCATAAAAAAGAACGTCAGCAGCAGCACCGCGGTGACGGCGGTCAGTGTGTTTATGATCTTCCCTGATATGACGCTGTGATTCATGGAAATACCCCGATTTTTTCAAGTTAAAATACTATTATAGTATAAACGAAAAAAGTCCGTTTGACAAATAAAAAATCGCGGCGGCGATTTTTTCCCGCCGATTCCCGGCGAAAAGGAAGGAAATTCCCGTTGTTTTCTCGAATTTATATAAAAATGATTTGCAAAGGAGCGACTTATGACCTGTCAGCTGATCACCGGGCGAAGAAATACCGACCGCACTGCCGCGCTGTATGACTGCCTTTTTAACGGTCTCGACAGCGGCAAAAGAGTTTTTTTGATTCTGCCGGAGCAGGCCACGTTCCTGCATGAACGGCAGATCGAGGAAAAAAGGAACGGGCGCAGTCTCTGGAATCTGGAAATCACCTCGTTTCGCCGTTTGGCGGAACGTTACGTGCTTTCGCCGTCCCTGGACGCTCTCGGCCGCTCCCTGCTGATCTACGGCATCCTCGCCGAGCGCCGCGATGATTTTTTGGCGCTGAAGCCGAAAGATATTTCCGTCGGTTTTGTGGAGGACATCGGCGCGGTGCTGAAAGAAGTCTCGATGAACGGTCTCTCCGCGGAATTTCTTCGGGAGCAGGCGGCTTTGTTCGAGAACGAGGAGACCGCCGGTGACCTCGGCGCCAAGCTCCGCGATATCGCTCTCCTGCGGGAGGCCATGGACGAGCGGGGGCTCAGCGATGAGAACGGCAGGCTCTTCCTTTTTGCCGACCGTGTCCGTGAGGAAAAGCTCTTTGGCGACGCTCTCTTCTGTTTTGACGATTTTTACGATTTCACGGCGGCGGAATACGAAGTGATCCGCGCCTTGGCGGAGCAGGGCGCTTCGTTTTCCTTTGCCTTTCTTTGTGACCGGAACGAAGCCGTCTTCGCCAAGACGGGCCGGGCGGTCTCAAGGCTCATCGCCATCGCCGGTGAATACGGCCTGCCGCTGGAACTGACGGCGCTGAAAGCGCCATTGGAAGAAACGGAAACGGCTCTGTCCTTTTTGGAACGGCGCTTTTTCCGCTATGACGGCTCCGTTTTTCGGGGCGATACCGACGAGATCGCCATCACCGCCGCGGAGAACCGCCGCGCCGAGATTCGCTTCATGGCCAGGACCATCTGCGATTTGCTGGACCAGGGGCACTCTTTTGATGATATCGGCGTCTGTTTTCGTGATATCTCCGGCTATGACCGGCAGATCGAAGAGATCTTCGCTTCCTACGGGATTCCCTGCTATGTCGATCATCCCGTTTCTCTGCTCCATCATCCGGTCTACCGTTTCGCCGTCGGTCTTCTTCGTCTCGCCGCGGAAAAATGGTCCTACGCCTCGTATTTCGCGCTGCTGAAAACGGGGCTGTTCCCCGTGGCCGAGGCGGAATGCGATCTTTTGGAAAACTATTGCCTCGCGCACGCCATCAAAGGGCGTCGATTCTATCAGGACGCTCCCTGGACTTATCGGGACGAGCGGGAAAATGAGGATCCCGAAGCCGCGGACGCGATCCGCCGCCGCGTCCTTGAGATTCTGCTGCCGCTGACGGAGCGGATTCAAAAAAAGGATACCGTCAACGCTTACGCCGCGGTGATCTGGGATTTTCTGGAAGCCTGCCGGGTGGATCAGGTCGTCAACGACTGGCGGGAGCAGGAGGAAGAACGGGGGAACTTACGCAAAAGCGCCGAGCTTTCCGCCGGGATCACGGCCTTTGCCGAGATGCTGGATCAGGTCGCGGCGGCTTTCCCCGACCGGGAGTTCACGCTAAGCGAATATATGGAACTGCTCCGGATGGGCGCCGCCGCCGTAACGGTGCGGACGATTCCCGCCGAGCTGAATACCGTGGAAATCTCTGTTCTCGGCATCAGCCGCCCGGCCCGCCGCGATTTTGTGTTCCTCGGCGGCGTGAACGAGGGTGTTTTCCCCTCCGGCGTCAGTGACGGCGGCTTTCTGAACATCACCGACCGCGCCCTGCTGCGTGAAAAGACGGAAAGCTGGATCCAGGACAAGGATTTCTATTACGAAAGCGAGGATATCCTCGTTTATCAGGCGCTGACGATGGCGAAAAAGAAGCTCTTCGTCTCCTGCGCTCTCCGCAGCGACGAGGGCAGGGCGTATCCTTCGCCGCTGATCTCGTTCCTGAAAAAGATGTTCCCCGCTGTTCGGGAAACGACCCTCCGCGACGATATCGGCGGCGACGGTCTTTTCGGCTCCCTGGAGGAAGTCTTTGCCGCGCTGCCCCTGTCTCTGCGGGAAAACACTGTCGCCGGCTGGGACCGGATCAAAGAGCGGCTTCTGGCCGAAAAAGCCACGGCGGCACGGACGGAACGGCTTTTGACATCCCTGACGTATACGGGGCAGAGTGGCCCTCTTTCAGAGGCGCTGCTGGAAGAGTACCCGGGCCGGGATCTCTCCCTGAGCGTCAGCTCCATCGAGCTGTTCCGCCGCTGCCCCTTCTCCTACTTTGCCCGTTACGGTCTGAAACTGCGGGAACGGAAGCTCCTGCGCTTTGAGGCGCCGGATCTCGGCAATATCTACCACGATACGCTGCGGGAACTGATGGAAACGCTGAACGCGGAAAAGATCGCCTGGCCGTCGCTGTCCGCGGAAAAGGAACGCATCGACGGTCTGGTGGATAACATGGTCGCCGAAAAACTGCGCCGCCTTTCCGAGGAAAACCTCTTTCCCGAGGAGCACCTCGTTTTCATCAGTCACGTTCTGGCCGAGAATCTGAAATTCGTCATCGAGACCATGACGCGTCAGGCCGAAGCGGGGGATCTCTTTATCCCGGCTCTTTGGGAGGTTCCCTTTGGCGACAGAGAGCGGCTTCCCGCCTACGTGATCCCCGTGGACGGGGACGGTCGGCTGATCCGTCTCCGCGGCGTCATCGACCGGGTCGACGTCGCCGAAAAGGACGGCGAGGTCTACGAACGGGTCGTCGATTACAAGAGCTCCGATAAAGCGCTTTCGATGGAAGATATCTATTACGGCGTCATGCCCCAGCTCCTCATCTATATGATGGTCATGGAACAGCAGGGGAAGGGGAAGCCCGCCGGGATTTTCTATCAGTCGATGAAAGACGCGATGGTCCGGGAAGAGGGTGTACTCAGTGAGGAGGAACTCCGGAAAAAACTCGACGACGAAATGGCGATGAAGGGCTATATCATCGGCGACGGCGTCGGTGAGACCTGTTTCGGCGCGGCGGAAAAGGCCAAAGTTCTTTCGGTAAAGCAATACGAATGGGTCCGGGACCACACCCGGCGGCTCATCACCCGGATCGGGCGGGAAATCTTCGGCGGGCGGACGGAAATCCACCCCTATCTCCGTAAGAAGACCCGGAGCTGCGGTTTTTGTCCCTATGCCGCTGTCTGCGGCTATGAGCCGGAAGTGATGGGCAAAGAGGAACGCCTGCCGGATCTAAAAGAATCGGAAGCGATGTTCCGCATGGAAAAGGAGGGAGACGAGGCATGAATTTCACCAAAGATCAGCGCGACGCCATTGCGGTTCGCCGCTGCAACGTGCTTGTTTCCGCCGCCGCCGGCAGCGGCAAGACCGGCGTGCTCACCGAGCGGATCATATCACGTCTCCGGGAAGGAGAAGACATCGACGAACTTCTCGTTCTGACCTTTACCCGTGCCGCCGCCGGAGAGATGAAAAAGCGCGTCCGCGATAAAATCGCCCACGAGGCGGAAACGGACGACGAAAGCCGCCGCGCTTTTTGGCAGCGCCAGCTTTCTCTCATCGGCGACGCGCCGATCACGACGATTCACTCGTTCTGTCTGCGGCTTCTCCGCCGCCACTATCATCTGCTGCCGGGTCTCGACCCGAAATTCCGTATCACCAGTGAAAAGCGGTCGGCGATGCTCCGCGACGATCTGCTGGCGTCGTATCTTGAGGAATGCTATACCCATCCGGACGAAACGCTTCGGAACCGTTATTTTGACCTGCTGCGTCTTTACGGTTCCCGTCTCAGCGATGACGGCCTGAAAAAAGAGATACTGAATCTGCTGGATTTCGGCAGCGCCCAAGGGGATCCCGTCGAATGGCTCGATTTTGCCTGCCGCCGTTTCGGCGATTTTGATTTCTGGTACGAAGCGGCGCTGACCGAGGCGCGAAACAGCGTGAGATCTCTTTTCGAGGAAACCGACGCTGACCTGGAGCGGATGATTCGTCTCGGCGGTTCCGACGGTTGTATCACAATGCTTCGGTCCGACCGTGAGCGGTTGGGTTCGCTTCTCGGCGGCGGCTGGGATGATTTTGCTCACGCCGACGTGTTCTGTGACAAGCCGAGAAGGAAAAAGGAGGATGATCCCGATCTCGACGCCTTTTGCGCGAACCGCCGGAACCGCCGGAAGGAGTATTTTAAAAGTCATATCGCTCCTTTGTTTGCCCGTCCGTTTTCCGTTTACGCCGGGGAGATCGCGGAACTTCTGCCCATGATGGAAACGCTTGCCGGGATGACAAAGGACTTCTACGAACGGTACCAGGCGGAAAAACTCAAAAAATCCGCTCTCGATTTCAGCGATCTGGAATATTACGCCCTGAAGCTGCTGACAGAGAACACGGCGCTCTCCGCGGAGTACCGGCATCTGTTTAAGGAAGTCCTCGTCGATGAGTACCAGGACATCAACCCGCTGCAGAATCAGTTGCTTTCCCTCCTTGCCGGGGAAGACCGCTTTTTCGCCGTCGGCGATATCAAACAGAGCATCTACGGTTTTCGCCTCGCGGATCATCGGCTCTTTCGGGACCGCGCCCTGTCCTACGGAGAGGACGCTCCCAACGAGAACGGCCGTCTGATCCGTCTGAACATGAACTTCCGCTCCCGGAGGGAAGTGCTCTCCCTGACCAACGCGGTTTTTACGGCGCTGATGAACGAGGAACTGTCCGGCATCGGCTACGGGGAAAAAGAAGCGCTGCACTATGGCGCCGCCTATTATGAGGAAATGGAGGGCACCGAGGCGGAAATCGCCGTGATTGAACTTCCCGCCTCCGACACGGAAGGGGAATTCGACGCTTTGGCCTGTCAGGGACGGTTCATCGCCGCCGAGATTGAGAAGATGATGGGCGGCGGGTTCCTTGTGACGGATCAGGACGGGCCGCGCCCTCTGCGTTATGGTGATATCACGGTCCTGATGCGCTCCGCCAACCGTCACGGCGAGGAACTGGCCGATCCCCTAAAGGAACGGAACATACCCGTCCGCACCCCCGCCGCCGAAGGGTTCCTTTCGGGCCGGGAGACAAAACTCCTCGCTTCCTTCCTCGCCGTTCTTGATAATCCGATGCAGGATATTCCTCTTGCCGCGGTGATGCGTTCGCCGCTGTTTGGCTTTGACGAGAACGAGCTGCTCCTTCTCTCCCTGGACCGCAAGGGGAAAAAACTCTGGGAAATGGTTCTCGTCGCCGAAGAACTGGGCCGCGCCGATCTTGATGTGGAAAAGACCGCGTCTTTTCGGGAGACGATTCGTCTGTGGCGCCGGCGGTCGCGGATTTATCCCGTCGGCGACCTCGTCGATGATTTTATAAAGACCTTTGACTACGCCGCTTTCTGGGGCGGGCTCCCCGGCGGGCGCCGCAGAATCGCCAACATCCGCCTCTTTGCCGAGGAAGCCATGAACTTTCAGATGGAAGACGGCGGCGGTCTCTTTGATTTTCTGCGCTATCTGGATCACCTTGAGAAGAACCGCGGCGATGTTCCCGAATCCTTTGAGGACGACGAGGACTGCGTCCATATCATGAACATCCACCACAGCAAAGGGCTGGAATTTCCCGTTGTTTTTGTCGCCAGGACGGAACAGTACTTCAACAAGAGAGATATGTCAAAACCGCTGCTCGTCGACGGCGATTACGGCTTTGGCCCCCAATACAAAGACGGAAAGCTACGTCAGATTTCCTCGTCTCTGCCGCGGCTCTTGATAAAAGAACGGAAGAACCGGGAGGAACTCGCCGAGGAGATGCGCGTCCTGTATGTCGCGCTGACCAGGGCGAAGGAAAAGCTGATCGTGATCGCTTCCGATAAGGCGACGGCAAAAACGACGATGGCGGAAAAAATCGCCGCCTTCGGGAACGAACGCCGCCTCGGCGCCGATACGAAACTGCCGGCAACGGCTCTTCTTTCCGATTCCTCTTATTACCGCTGGCTGCTGCGATGTCTCGGCGGTGAGAGCGGGAGCGGGTATCAGATAAAGATCGTGCCGGCGATGGCGTCGCTGCCGCCGAAACCCGTCGTAAAACAGGAGCGGATTCTCCCCGCCGCCGATTTTGAGCGGCTGGCGAAAACCCTCTCCAGATCGGAAACCAGGCGTCTGCCGGCGAAAGTCAGCGTAACGTCTCTGCTCCCCGAGGAGACGGGGGAGAGGGAAACGGCGCTTCTGCGCCGCCCCCGTTCGCTTTCGGGCGGTTCGCTGACGGCGGCGGAAAAGGGCACCGTTTTTCATCTCGTCATGGAAAAAATCCCGCTGGACGTGGTGTGGCGGGAGGAAAACCTTCGCTCCTATGTCGCTGCTTTGGCGGAAAAAGGCGTGCTGACCGAGACGATGACCGCGTCCCTGGATTTAGAGACGATCCTGTCCTTCTTTCACAGCCGCTGCGGCAAGGAACTTCTGAAGGCGTCCGTCGTTCGCCGGGAGCTTTCCTTCGTCGGCGGTTTTACGGCGGAAGAGCTTTTCCCCGAAGCCGCCGGGGACAAACGCCCTGTCATCCTGCAGGGGGCGGTGGATCTTCTCTACCAAAGGGAGGACGGCGGCTGGGTCTTGGTGGATTACAAGACCAATGATCTCCGCCGCCGGGGCGCTGACGCGTTCCTGGCGAAATACCGCCGTCAGATTGAGCTTTACACCGCGGCTTTGAGCCGCGTCTACCACATCGACGTGGATGAGAGCTTTTTTTACCTGACCGCCGAGCGCCGGTTTTTGCCCTGTAACTGAAAGGTTTTTTCTGTCATGTTGAAAGAGACCGCCTCATAAGATTTGGATAAAAAGCGCGTGAGGCGATTATATGACAGGTCTGTTTGAAAAAATACGGAGAAAGTTCCCCGCGGCGGAAAGCGCCTTGCTGTTCTGCGGCTGCGGCCTCGTCCGGCTGATGATCATCGCCAGCATTCTGCTGCTGCTCCTGTACAGCCTCGTTCTGCATCATTTCGTCATCATCTTTGTTCTGCTGCTTCAGGTTCTCGCGCTGATCGGGACTTTCTCCGAATAAAAGACAAAGGAGAAAGCGAAATGAAAATCAAGTTTTTAGGTCACAGCGCGTTCCTTGTGGAGGGCAGCAAGACACTGCTCTTCGATCCCTTCCTCACCGACAACCCCGTCGCCGCCGCGAAGCCCTATGATCTCCGTCCCGACTTCATTCTCGTCAGCCACGGCCACAGCGATCATTTCGGCGACGCCCTCGACATCGCGAAAGCCGCCGACGCCACCATCATCTCCGTCAATGAGCTGGCGCTCTACGCCATGCGCCGGGGCGCGAACGCTCACCCGATGCACATCGGAGGCAGACAGCGTTTCGCCGAAGATCTCACCGTCAAGCTGACGACGGCGCTGCACGGCAACGCCCTCATTGAGGATGGCCTCAGTCAGTATCTCGGCATGCCCTGCGGTTTCCTCGTGGAAATGGACGGTCTGACCCTTTATTTCGCCGGCGATACGGCGCTGACCTACGACATGAAGGCCGTCATCGGCGATCTCAACAAAATCGACGTCGCGATGATCCCCATCGGCGACAATTACACGATGGGCCCCGAAGACGCCGTCAAAGCCGTGGAATGGCTCAATCCGCGCATCGTGATCCCGATGCACTATAATACCTTTCCGCTTTTGGCGCAGGACGGCGGCGCCTTCGCCGCCAGAATCGAAACGGAACAGCCCGGGAAAAAGGTATTTCCTTTAAAGCCCGGCGAGACCCTGGAGCTTTAAGCGAAAATCGAATGATTGAAAAAAGCAATCCGTGTCGGCGGAAGATCGAACCGACACGGACTTTTTTTCGCCAAAAAAGCAATTTTCTTGTACCCGCTGAAAATATACAATGTTGAAAGAAGGCGGGAATTAAAGTATAATATAATCAGTGCAGTATGTTTTTTAGGAGTCTTTTCTGTATGTCCTACGTCATTTGCGAGATCAAAATCGATAAGGAATGGGAAGATCCCGTGGCGTCCCTGCTGGAAGCCGCCGGTGCCGACGGTGTTTCCGTGGAGGGCGCGCCCCTCGTCAGCGACGCCGTCAACGGGGGTTTGGCCGAAGCATGGGATGAGCGCCAGCTTTCCCTGGAAGACCGTACCCTGACGGTAAAAGGATATTTCGGCTCGGAAGGATTTGATGAGCGGGAAAAGGGGATCCGCGCGGCCATCGCCGTCTTTGAGACTTTGAACGACATCCGGTTGGAGACCGTTTTTTATCAGCTGATGGATGAGGATTGGCAGGAACGCTGGAAGGAGTTTTACAAACCCTTCCGTGTCGGCCGCCGTCTTGTCGTCAAGCCCACCTGGGAACCGTATGAAGCGGCGGAGGACGACATCGTCATCGAAGTCGATCCCGGTCTCGCTTTCGGCACGGGGAACCATCCCACCACCGCCGGGGCTTTGACGCTGCTGGAAAAATATATGACGCCCGGCGCCGCCGTCCTCGACTGCGGCTGCGGCAGCGGCATTTTGTCTGTGGCCGCGGCGCTCCTCGGCGCGGAGCGGGTCTGCGCCGTCGATATCGATCACGACGCCATTCTCGCCACCGTGAAGAATATTCGTGTCAACAACGTGCTCACAAAGGTGGAGGTCTTTCATGACGACGCGACCAAGCGAACGTTCCCCCGTTTCGCGCCGTTTCAAACGGTCATCGCCAATATCGTCGCCGATGTGATTCTGCCGCTGCTGCCCACAATTGCGCCGTCGATGGAGCGCGGGAGCTTTTTCATTGCCGGAGGGATCATCTCTTCCCGCCGCGATGAGGTCCTCGCGGCCGTATCCGCCGCGGGCTTTGAGATCAGGGAAATCCTGACCGAAGGCGATTGGGTCACATTGGCCGCCGAAAGGATCTGAGGATGCAGACATTTTACATTGAAAAGGAAAACCGTGACGGAGAGACGCTGCGCGTGACCGGCGACGTCTGCCGCCACCTGACAAAGGCGCTGCGGATCAGAGTTGGTGAATCGCTCCGTTTTTCCGACGGTGAAAACTATTATGAGGGCGACGTCACCGAAATCGCCAAAGACGCGGTCAGTGTTGCCGTCAGGAATCTATACGCCATTGATGACGAACCGAAAACCGAGGTGACGCTGATCCAATGTTTGCCCAGAGGCGATAAAATGGACCAGATCCTGCAGAAAACGACGGAATTAGGCGTTTCTGCCGTTATCCCCGTGGAGAGCGATCATTCCCAGGTTCGTTTAAAGGGCAAGACCGCCGAAAAAAAGCGGCGCTGGCAGAAGATCGTCAATGCCGCCGCGGAACAGTGCGGCCGCGGCCGGATCCCCGAAGTGAAGGAACCGTGCTCCCTTCGGGAGGCGCTGGCGCTTCTGGACGCGGATACGGAAATCCTCTTCTGTCACGAGCGTGAGAAACAGCGCAGTTTTCGGGAAACGGCCCGGGAAATGAAAGCGCGTTCCTCAAAAATCGCCGTTCTCATCGGCCCCGAAGGCGGCTTTTCCGAAGGGGAGGCCGAACGGATCTTAAATGCCGGCGGGAAGCCGGTGACGATGGGTCGCCGCATCCTGCGGACGGAAACGGCGGGACCGACGGCGCTGGCCGTTTTGATGTATGAATTTGATGAATGGGAGGCGGCGCATGGAAATTAAAAAAGTTGCCATTGTAACTTTGGGCTGCCGTGTCAACCAGTATGAAAGCAACGCCATCGCCCACGATTTTGAGTCTCTCGGCTATGATGTCGTCCGCAACAAAAAGGACGCCGATATCGTTATTGTCAATACCTGCTGCGTCACAAAGACCTCCGAGAGCAAATGCCGGCGCAGCATCCGCCATATCCATACCGAGAACCCCGGCGCGATGATCGTCGTGACCGGCTGCTACGGACAGCGCGCCGGTCATGAGCTGCTGATGATTCCCGGTGTCGGTCTCGTTACCGGCAACGGGGAAAAGGAACGGCTGGCGGAGCTCGTTGACGGCCTGAACGAACGTCAGATGCCCAGCCTCGATGTGAGCAACATCATGCTCCGGCGGCACTTCCCGGCGGCTTCGATGAAGGAAAAGGAAACGACCCGCGTTCGGGAATATCTGAAGATTCAGGACGGCTGCGAACAGTTCTGCACCTACTGCATCGTTCCCTATGTCCGCGGCCCCGTTGTCAGCCGACCCTACGACAACATCATCGAGGAAGCCAAAAGCATCGAACAGCGCGGCTTTCAGGAGCTGGTCCTCACCGGCATCCATACCGGATTCTACGGAAAGGATCTCGCCGACGGCGTCGGCCTCATCGACGTTCTGGAAGGTCTTCTGAAAGAGACGTCGATCCCGCGGATCCGTTTGAGCTCGTTGGAATCGCGGGAAGTCAGCGACGAGCTCATCGCCCTGGTGGCGTCGGAGACCCGGCTCTGCAATCACTTCCATATCCCGCTGCAGAGCGGCGATAACGAGATATTGGAAAAGATGGGACGTCCCTATACCCGGGAAGATTATCTCGCTTTGACAAAGCGGATCTATAAGGCCATCCCCTCGGCGGCCATCAGCGCCGACATCATCGTCGGTTTCCCCGGCGAAAGCGACGGCGCTTTTGAAAACACCATCGACGTCGTGACCAACGCGGAGTTCGCCTTTATCCACAGTTTCCCCTATTCCCCGCGGGAGGGGACAAAAGCGGCGATCCTGCCCCACCGTGTGCCCGGAGCGCTGAAAGAAAAACGGCAGAAGCTGCTGCTTTCCATCGGTGATTTCTATCAGTACCGCTTCGCGGAGCGCCATCTCTGGCAGTCCCTTGACGTGCTGGTGGAAACGAAAGATAAAAACGGATTCTATCAGGGGCATACCGATAATTTCCTGACGGTGCGCTTTCCGGCGGTTAGAAAAAGCCTCTGCGGCAAAATCGTCAAGGTAAAGGCCCTGAAAAACGAAGACGGCACCTTGATCGGAAAAGAAATCGTCTGACGGTTTGATTTGAAAGGAGCGACCAACATGAGCGACTGTATTTTTTGCAAAATCATTGAAAGAGAAATTCCCTCCGCCATCGTGTATGAGGACGATGACATCATCGCCTTTGAGGATGTCAACCCCCTGGCGAAAGTGCACATTCTGCTGATCCCCAAAAAGCATATTGCCTCCGCCGCGGAACTCCGTGAGGAAGACGGCGCCGTGATCGGCAGGATCTACCTCGCCGCCAAGAAAATCGCCGAGGAAAAGGGTTTGGCGGAAGACGGCTACCGCATTGTCAATAATTGCGGGAAAAATGGCGGTCAGGAAGTTTTTCACATCCATTTCCACCTTTTGGGCGGAGAAAAACTGGGACTTTTTGTTTAATCAATAAAAAATACTTTGTTGATTATTGACGAAACCGATTTTATTTGGTATAATACCTTAGTACGTGATGATGACGACGATTCGCTTTGACAGGATTCGCTGAACCTCGGAAGAACGGATCGGAAACGTCGAAATCATCATCGGCATATCACTCTATCGTTAAGGTAGCACCGGAGGGAGGGATAGGAATGAGCGAAGTACGTGTTGGAAAAAATGAAAGCTTAGACAGTGCCCTGCGCCGTTTTAAACGGAGTTGCCAGAAAGCTGGGGTGATGGCTGATATAAGAAGACATGAACATTATGAAAAACCCAGCGTGAGACGGAAGAAAAAATCCGAGGCTGCGCGCAAACGCAAATGGAAATAAGTTTTGAGCATGAAAGCACTTGTATCGATGGAATTTTGATATAAGTGCTTTTTTTCTAAGCGTTTCCCCTCCGATATGCCGAAGGGAGCGGGAAAGGAAACCGAAAAAGAAGCGAAAGGAGCTGAAAGGGGAAAGATGGCGCTTCTTCCTTATAACAAAAGAACCATGGCGGAAAGAGGCTGGGAAGAGGTGGATTTTGTTCTCGTGACCGGCGACGCTTACATTGATCATCCCTCCTTCGGCGCGGCCATCATCGGCCGCGTGCTGGAAGACAGGGGATTCCGCGTCGGTGTCCTCTCGCAGCCGGATTATAAAGACGCCGCTTCCTTTACGGTTTTCGGCCGTCCCGGGCTGGCGTTTCTCGTCACGTCGGGAAACCTTGACAGTATGGTGGCCCACTATACCGTCAATAAGCGCTATCGTTCCAATGATCCCTATTCCCCCGGCAATCGGAGCGGCAAACGTCCCGACCGGGCGGTAACAGTTTATTGTAAAAAAATACGCGAGGCATACGGCGATATCCCCATCATCATCGGCGGTATTGAGGCCAGCCTGCGGCGGCTCGCCCATTACGATTACTGGGACGACGCCGTTCGCCCCTCCATCCTGGAGGAGAGCGGCGCCGATCTTCTCGTATACGGCATGGGAGAACGGCCTGTCCGTGAAATCGCCCGTCGGCTCAACGAAGGGGAGCATGTCTCCGCCCTCGGCGATATCCGCGGCACCCTCTGCCGCTGTGAGGAGCTCGTTCTCCCCGAAAACGGCGTGATGCTCCCTTCCTTTGAGGAAGTCCGCCGCGATAAAAAAGCCTTTGCCGTAATGACGAAAAAAGCGCTGGAGAACGCCGATCACGTGACCGGCAGAATCCTGATTCAGCGGGGGAGGGACGTTTATCTGATCCAGAATAAGCCGTCGCTCCCGCTGAACACCGCGGAGCTGGACGCGGTCTACGCTCTGCCCTATACCTATGGCTATCCGCCGGAATACGACAGCGCCGGCGGCGTCAAGGCCCTTTCCGAGGTGCGCTTTTCCCTGACGCATAACAGGGGCTGTTTCGGCGGCTGCAGCTTTTGTTCCATCGCCCTGCATCAGGGACGATACGTTGTGGCACGGAGCCACCGGTCGGTGATTGAGGAAGCGCGGCGAATGACCGCTTTCCCCGATTTTAGGGGGTACATTCACGACGTCGGCGGCGCCACGGCGAATTTCCGTGCTCCCGCCTGTAAAAAGCAGGAAAAGAGCGGTTTGTGCACCCATAAAAAATGCCTTTATCCTTCGGTCTGTCCGTCGATCCGCGCCGACCACCGCGATTATCTGCGCCTGTTAAGGGAAATCCGTTCGCTGCCAAAGGTGAAGAAAGTCTTTATCCGCAGCGGCATCCGCTACGATTACCTTCTCGCCGATCCAAACAGGGAATTTCTTGATGAACTGGTGAAATATCACGTCAGCGGTCAGCTGCGTGTCGCGCCGGAGCACGTTTCCCCGGCGGTGCTGAAACGGATGTGTAAACCTTCTGTCAAAGAATATGAGCGCTTTTCCGAGGCCTTTTACAAGGCGACCCAAAAAGCGGGGAAGGAACAGTACGTGCTGCCTTATCTCATCAGCTCCCATCCCGGCTCCACGCTGGACGACGCTATTGCTTTGGCTCTGTGGCTGAAAAAGAACCGCCTTCGTCCCGAACAGGTCCAGGATTTTTATCCGACGCCGGCGACGGCCTCGACCTGTATGTACCATACCGGCATCGATCCCTATACGATGGAAACCGTGTATGTGCCCAAAAGCGCCGGGGAAAAACGGGCGCAGCGTGCGCTGATGCAGACCTTTAAACGGGAAAATGAGGCCGAGATCAGAAAAGCGCTGTTAAAAGCCGGGCGGAGCGATCTGCTGAGCGGGAAGGACTGTCTTTTGCCGCCGAAAGCGCCGCCGCGGAAAAACGGCGGACAGCGCCGGCGGCGCCGCTGAGTCATTGCGCCGTGACCGCGGTTGTGGTATAATGAATACATTGTTTGAAACTGAGGGAAAATAGAGAAAATGAAAAGAAAGATCCCGTCCTCCATCTTTGCCGTTCTGTGTATCCTGCTGACCGCGGCGCCGGTAACGGCGGCGGAAAGCGGGCTCGTCACGGTATCCGGCGTGATCTGCTCTCCGTGGATTTCCGGTGTTCTTTTCGCCGTGGCGTTCAGCTGTATTCTGATTGAGCTGATCACGACGGGATTCGGCTTTTTCGGAATCACCGGGCTGTTTCTTTTCTTCCTCTATTTTGGGGCTCATATCGCCCTCGATCGCTTTGCCCTCGTCGGCCTCGTTGTTTTCGCCGCGGGGATGGCTTTTCTGATGTTGGAAGCCTATGTCGTTTCCGGTTCCGGCTTCGCCGGCGTCCTCGGCATATGCGCGATTTTCGGCAGCGTATTCTTGCTTTCGTCCTCGCTTCAAACAGGCATTCTCACGGTGACTGTGGCCGTGATCCTGACGATTTTAATTATGGTGGTGAGTTATCGCTTTATGGCTAAGAAAAAAATTATCCATCGCTTTGTTTTGAGAGACCGCACCGATACGGAAAGCGGCTACACTTCGCCGAATATGGACAATGAAAAGTATCTCGGCGCCGAAGGCGTCACGCTGACAAAACTCCGCCCCGCCGGGGAAATGCGCATCGGTGAGGAAAGAGTCGACGTCGTCTCCGAGGGAGATTTCATCGACGCCGGTGTCAAGGTGCGCGTCATCGCCATTGACGGCACCCGCAATATCGTTCGTAAAATTGAGTTCTAAATAAGGAAAAACGTAGGAGGTATTTATGTCGTTTATCATCAGTATGATTCCTCTGCTTCTGATCATCTTCGCGGTGATCCTGCTGCTGACCTTCGTTCCCGTCGGTCTTTGGATCTCCGCCCTGGCCGCCGGGGTAAAGGTCGGCATCTTCGATCTCATCGGGATGCGCCTGCGCCGCGTATCGCCGTCAAAGATCGTTAATCCGCTGATCAAGGCCGAAAAAGCCGGTCTCGATGTCAGCGTTTCCAAATTGGAGGCGCACTATCTCGCCGGCGGGAACGTGGACCGCGTCATCGACGCCCTCATCGCCGCCGAACGCGCCAACATCCCCCTCGTTTTTGAACGTGCCTGCGCCATCGACCTCGCCGGCCGCAACGTTCTGGAAGCGGTGCAGATGAGCGTCAACCCGAAAGTCATCGAAACGCCCATCGTCGCCGCCGTCGCCAAAAACGGGATCGAAGTGAAGGTCAAAGCGAGAGTGACCGTCCGCGCCAACATTGAGCGCCTCGTCGGCGGCGCCGGTGAGGAAACGATTATCGCCCGCGTTGGTGAGGGGATCGTCACGACGGTCGGTTCCGCGGAAGCCCATAAAGACGTTCTGGAAAATCCCGATTTGATTTCCCGCACGGTGCTGAACAAAGGCCTTGACGCCGGCAGCGCTTTTGAGATTCTTTCCATCGATATCGCCGACGTGGATGTCGGCAGAAACATCGGCGCCCAGCTTCAGACCGATCAGGCCGAGGCCGATAAGCGGATCGCCCAGGCCAAAGCCGAGGAACGCCGCGCCATGGCCGTCGCCAAGGAACAGGAAATGAAGGCCGCCGTCGTCGAAATGAGAGCCAAGGTCGTGGAAAACGAAGCCGAAGTGCCCATCGCCATGGCCGACGCGTTCCGTGAAGGCAATCTCGGCGTGATGGATTACTATAAAATGCAGAACATTGTTTCCGATACGAAAATGCGTGAAGGCATTGCTGGCGTCGGCAGGAAAGAAGACTGATTTTTATGGAAACCATCATCAGCGCGATTTTTGACAATATCGGTTTTATCGTCGGTATGCTGATCATCATCGCCTCCATCGGTTTTTCTTCTCGAAAAAGACGGAACGCGGGATCACGGCAGGGGACCGACCCTGCCGATACCGGTCAGAAAAGCTTTAAAGATCTGATGGCCGAAATCGAGACCCAGCTGGAACGGGAAGGCGAGGGCGGAAAGCCCTTTGCCGCGCCGGAAACATCGCCGGATCCCTATCGGCCGGAACCCGCGCCCCGCCGTCGGAAGCAGACAGGGAAGCCCTGGCGTGAACGTGCTTCCGTTCCTCCGGAGTCCCAGAAGGCGGAGGCGGCGCCTGTCGCCGCCGAGGAACCGGTGAAGCCGGCGGAACCGGAGCGACAGACCGTCTTTTCCGGTGACGAGCTGGTGAACGCCGTCATCATGTCGGAAATTCTCGGCAAACCGAAGGCGATGCAATAATTGATTTGAACGTTGACGCGGTGAAACGCGCCCGGCCGCGGCGGCTCGCTGTACGGAATGGTACGCGAATCGTCGGAGCGGGGCGGTTTCACCGCGTATCCGTTTTACGGCACTTTGAAGCGGCCGGAAGGATCGTGCTTTTTAAGTGAATTTCATTGGCAAAAACGTCAAAATATGATAGAATATAATGAAAACTTGAAATAAGGGTTCATTATGAAAGAGAAAACGGCAAAACTGAGCTCAAAAAAATACAGTACCTTCTTTTTCGCCGGAGCCTGCGTTATTTTCCTGGTCCTCGCGGCGCTGCTTTACTTTGCCTCCGGTGAGGAGAACGGAGCGTATTATTACGAGGACGAAGAAGATCTCGCCCTCGTCTCCGCGTATCCCGCCGACATGGGCGGCGTTTCTCAGGATCAGACCATCATCTTGGAATGGACGCATCCCGTTTCCGTCTCTGCCGCGGACGACGCGGTGATTCGCCCCTCGGTCCGGGGGAAATGGAGCGTCGCCGGGAACAAACTGATCTTTACGCCGCAAAAGCTCTCTCCCGGGACGTATTACACGGTGTCGATCCCCAAGGGCACGGTAATGAACGGCGACGGCGAGATCCTTCGCGATAACGTCTTTTTCGCTTTTGAGACAGAAAATCCCTCGCTGCGCTTCCCGAAATCCGAGGCCTTTTCCGTCGCGGGACGGAGCTTCGCCTTTACCGATCTGGACAGTGTTTCCATCCCCGTTTCCTATATTGGCGGGAAGGACGGTTCCGTCAATGTCCGGGTCTGTAAAGCCGAAAACAGCGACGCCTTTATCGACGCTTTCGCGAAGCTGTTCGCCTACCCGTCCTGGGCAAAGCTTTCCATTGCCCGTTTCCGTGCGCCGGAAAAGAATTTTCACGAGATCCTCGATACGGATCTGGCCGTGATCCGTGAAAACGGCTCCGCCAGAGTCGATTTGGGCTCCCTCCCCGAAGGCCAGTACCTCGTAAAACTGATGGCGGCGGACAGTCTGTACGAAGCGGCGGTAACGGTCAGTCCTGTTGACGCCGCCGAATTCTTCGACCGGGGCAGTCTCGGTGTCTGGAGCCACAGCAACGGTTCCGCAAACGGCGGCGCTGAAGTGATTTCCGGAGATAAAAGCTATACCTGTGACGAAAACGGCTTTGTATCGGTGCCGTTCCGTTTTGAGCCGCGCCACATCAACGCCGATCCGACCTGTCTCGCGCTGAAGGTGAAGAACGGCGGTGACGAACTCGCACTGTTTATCCCCGCCGATGAGGTCGCCGAATCGTATCGGACGGAACTGTTTGTCAATAAGCCCCTCATCGATGTCGGCGAGACGATCCGCCTTTCCGGCTCCGTCTGCTCGGCGGCGGGAGCGCCGCTGGACGATACGGCGGAAGTGGCTTTCCGTTCCTCCGCCGGTCTTATCGACAGGACGAAAGTGAAAATCGAGAACGGTACCTTTACGCTGGAACGCGAGGATCTTTCCCTGGCTGACGGCGATTACCGTTTTGTGCTCCAATATAACGGCAGAAATCTCGGCGCGGTTTCTTTTCGCGTCGGTAAATCAAAGCACCCTCTGTTCCTGGACGTGGAAGTGTCCGAAGATCATCCGCTCAGCGGTGATTCGGTCCGGTATACCGCCGTTCTGACGGATCGCGGCGGCAATCCCGTCACCGTGGGCACCGTCGCCAAAGACGGCGGCGAGGGAATCCCCGTTGATGAAGAGGGGAAAGCCGTTTTTAAAGAGGTTGTTTACGCCGACGGGGAAAATGGCGCCGCCCTTCAAAGCGCCGTTTTTACCGCGGATTCTCCCTGCGGAACGGCGGAAAAAACGGTTTCTTCCGTTGTGATCGGGGGTTCGGAAGATCCAATCCCTCCGGCGGAGGATGAGCCGGAAACGGGTATTCGGGATGGCGAGGTTTTGGCCCTCGCCTATGACGGCGACGGTCTCCGCGCCGCCGGGGAGAATGACGATGTCCTGGCCCGTCTGGTCTATCAGGACGGTTTGTATACCGTGGATTCCTCCGAAAACAAAGGCCGTTTTTCCGTAGTTGACGCCATCGAAGTGAGCGGCGGCGACACCATCGATCTTTCCGCCGCTTTGACCGGCGCTCCCTGCCGTGTTGCCGCGGTCTCGCTGTGCAAAGGCGAAATCGCCCCGCGGCTCTGCGGCGTGGATCGCCGCGGCGAGGGGCTGCGCGACCTCTGTCAGGGCGAAATCGAGGAAACACAGGTCTTTTTCGGCACGAACCAGATCGACGCCGTTTTTTCGACCCTCAACCGGAACGGCACTTATTTTGTCCGTCTCGCTGCGGAAACAATGGGCGGCAGTGTCGTGACGCGCTATATCCCCGTGACGATTGACGGCGGCGCCCTCCGCTGCGCCGACGATTGGAATGTCGCCGCCGGAAAGACCTGGCCGCTTTCGTTCGCCGTCCGCTCGGAGGAACCTCTCGATTATATTGTCACCGTCGCCGACCAACGCCTTGACGGTGAGGGGGAAGGCGCTGTTTCCGTTGATGTCGAAGGTCTTGAACCGGGACTGTACAGCGGTAAAATCGATCTGTATAACGGTGATGATCTCATCGCGTCGAAAAAAATCAAAGTGACCGCCTACGAAAAGCCGATCGTCTTCGCTTCCGCGCAAACGGAAAAGACGGAACGCGCTTTCGCCGCTTACCAGGTGAAAGAAGAGTCCGCGGACACTTTTTCCGAACTGTTTGATATTCTACTTCTCCCCGGTGACCAGATCCTTCAGCGTATGGGCTGCGTCCTGTTCTGCGGTACCATCGGCGAGGGCATTGGCTGGGACGCTTCTTATGAACGGAATGATTTTCGTTCGCTCCAGGAATGGGACGGCGGTTTTGCCCGTCGGAAAGGCGGCAGCAGCGATCTGCTTCTCTCCGTTCTCGTGGCCGAGCGGGAAGAGTTCGAATGCGACCGCGGCTCCCTTCTCGCTTACATCAAATCGAGGCTCAGTTCCGCCGCGGATGAACAGACGGCGGCTTTGGCCTGTTGGGGTCTGTGCTGTTTTGATGTGGACTGTTCCGGCGTCATGGAGACGCTCCGGGAAAGTGACGGTCTCGACGACTACGCGTTGATGTATCTCACCGAGGCGTACTGCGCCGCGGGGGATAAAAAGACCGCTTCGGAGCTTTATCAAAAAGCCTACGGGCGCTTCGTCGGCGACGGCAGTATCCTTAAAAACAAAGGAGAGGCCGATCAGACCCGCATCATGGAGATCAGCTTCCTCCAGGATATCGCCTGGAAGCTTCAGCAGAAAAATGATGAGCAGATGATCGGTTTCCTGATGAACTGTGACATTCAGGCCCAGACCGTGCGTTACCTGCTGATGTCCGCTCTTCTGCGCACCGTGAGCGAGGAGGACATCGCTCCGCTTCGGGGAGACGCCGCTCCCGGTTATACGCCTCTCTATCTCAGCGAGAACAGCGTGGGCAAAACAGATACGCTGCCGGTCACCTCGGAATCGGAGGGAACGCTGAAGACGGGAGACGTCGTTAAAATGACGGTCTCCTGGTCCGGCGGGAAAAACAGCATTTATCTGGTCTGCGCCAAAAACACGAAAAACGCCTCGGTCCTTGAATCCTACGGTTTAAAAAGCGACCGCGGCCATTACGAACTGATTACCGACAGAAACGACGCGACGCTGGCGTTCCGCGCCGACGGCGAAGGCGAAAACGTCCTTCCAGAAATATATGTGTATGACCTGACCCACGGTGAAATCGTCGGCGCTGCCGGCGGCGGATGGAAGGTGACGAAATGACAAAAACGCGTAAAATCTGCATTTTCCTCGCTTTCGCCGCGCTGTGTTGGATCGCGGTGGCGGGCTGGACTTTTGTGAACGGACGCCTCGGTTCCTCGGTGGATCCCATTTACGGCAACGTGTTCAACGCGACCCTTTTGGAACCTGACAGGACGTATGACTACACCGGGGAAACGGACGATCTCGATGACAGCACCATCGGGGCGATTCTGCCGTCGCCGGCGGCCAACAGCGCGCTGACGGCCCGGGCGATGGCCGCCCTTGCCGAGCGGTGGTCCGATAAAGTGATCCTCGTCGTCACCTTCGACCGTTTTACCGGTCCCAAAGCGGTCACGGCGTGGCAGGACTGGCAGACGCCCTTCGGTATCGTTCAGGTCGACGGGAACAGCCTCGTCCATTTGCAGGAAGAGGGGGCGATCACGGATAACGCCGTCATGACAAACAACGACGCCATCAACGGATTTATGCCCTATTTTTCCCGGTATTTTCCGGACAAGCGCGTCGTTCCCCTGATTTTTAATACCGCCGCCGGAATCGATTACGCCGCCTCGTACATGGACCGTCTCGCCGCCCGGCGCGACTATTTCCATGTCGTGATGGTGACGCCGCCGGAGGATGCGGCGCTGACCGTCACCGACACCGAAAAACTCACCGCTCTCTTTGACGACGCGGAGCGAAGGGATCTTTCCGGCATCGTCTCGCCGCTGGACTGCTGTGAACTCCGGGCGATGAAGAAAATTCTTCAATATGACGGCGCGGACGTCCTTTCGGTGATCGGTGAGGGCGGTTCCGGCGAGGCCTCCTTTGATGATTTCGCTGTTTTTTACGGGGTGAAGTAAAATGAAACCTGATTTCAGAACGTTTTTAAAAGAAACCCGGCACATTCTGCACTGCGGCGCCACCGGTACGGAGCTGATGAAGATCGGCGGCGAGACGCCGGGGCCCGTCAACAACGCCACCCGGCCCGCGGATGTTCTGGCCATGCAGCGCCGGTACGCGGATCTCGGCTGTCAAATCGTCCTGGCCAATACCTTTGGCATGAACCCGCTTTTCGCCGCCGTTCATGCTGGACAGTATGACTGGCGGGAACTGAACCGCGCCGGCGTCGCCATCGCGAAAGAGGCCTCCGCCGGCCGATCCTATGTCCTCGGCAACATCGGCCCCGTTGGGGAAATGCTGGAGCCCTTCGGCACCCTGACGAGGGAAGCGGCTTACGACGCCTACCGCTCCCAGGCCGAGGTTCTGGCGGAATGCGGCATTGACGGTTTTTCCGTACAGACCTTTTTCCATTTGGAGGACATCAAATTGGCCGTCGCCGCTGTTCGGGACGTCAGTGATCTTCCCGTCTGCGCGCACCTCGTTTTTAACGCTCAGGGGGCGACGATGATGGGAGATACGCCGGAGCGCTGTTATGAGGAATTGCTGCCTTTGGGCATTGACGTATTTGGTCATAACTGCGGTGAGATCGACGCCCATACGCTGGGGGATCTTTTGGCGCCTGTGGCCGAAAAAGCGGAAATCCCGATCAGCGCTTTGCCCAACGCCGGGGTTCCGAGAACGGTTGACGGCGAGCTTGTCTACGATATGACGAATGAGGATTTTCGTTCGGGGACAGAATATCTGATGTCGAAAGGTGTTCGCGTCCTCGGCGGCTGCTGCGGCGTGAACGCCGGGCACATTGAGGCGATTGCCGATCTCTTTGGATGAGGAAGCGCCGAAGCGATCCGCGTTTTCTTAAAAGCGCGGATAGGGGCGGTCGATCATAAAATCGGGGATGTTCTGTCCGGTGCTCTCCACCAGGATGACATCGCACCCGATTTTTTTGATTTCATGCCACGGTACGCTCATCGCTTCCCTGCGGCGGAAAACGCGACCCCGGTCCGCCGGGAGGACGATGCCCTGGACGCGGCCGCCTTCTGCGTCGATTTCAAAATCCCGTATCTGGCCCAGACTGCGGCCGTCGGCGCTGTTGATGACGTTTTTCAGCGTCATATCGGATAAACGGATCATAAAAGAACCAACTCCTTTCCGTATGTTGGAGTATATCGCCGTAAAAAATGAAAAAGAACAAGAATTTTATTTGATTTATTTCTCGTTTCGTAGTAATATTTATGTTATGTTTTGAATGAATTTAACGTAGGAAAGTAGGGATCCCTTTTGGAAGAACGAATTCTCTGTGAAGAACTGAAAGCGAAGATCATGAGTGCCGAGGATGCGGCGCTTCTTTTAAAAGACGGTATGACCGTGGCGGTCAGCGGTTTTACGCTGTCCTCCTATCCCAAGGCCGTGCCCGTCGCCCTGGCGAAACGGGTGGAAAACGGCGAAAAGATCAAACTGAGTCTTTATTCCGGCGCTTCCACCGGCGATGAGCTCGACGGCATCTGGGCCGATAACGGCATTCTCAATCGCCGTCTGCCCTATCAGACCAACCGGAAAGTCCGGGCGGCAACCAACCGGGGCGAGCTGAATTTCAGCGACATTCACCTCGGCGTCTTTCCCCAGAATCTGATGTACGGATTTTATAAAAAGCCCGATATCGCCATCGTGGAAGCGGTCGGCATCACCAATGAGGGCAATATCATTCCCGCCAACTCCGTCGGCATCATTCCTCAGGCCGTCACCCTGGCCGATCAGGTCATCATCGAAATCAACGCGGAAAACTCCATGGACTATTACGGCCTTCACGATGTCGCCATGCTGCCCAATCCGCCTCACCGCGGCGTGATCCCCATTCTCAACGTCCGGGACCGCATCGGCAAGCCCTATGTGGACTGCCCCAAAGAGAAGATCGCCGCCATCGTCTTTACGGATCAGCCCGACGGTCACCGCAAAGCCATTCCCATTACGGAAACGTACGCGAAAATGGCCGATCATCTTCTGGATTTCTTCGATTTTGAGGTCAAAAAGGGGAGACTGCCCGAAAACCTGCTGCCGCTCCAAAGCGGCGTCGGCACCGTATCCAACGCCGTGCTGGAGGGGATGCGCAAATCCGATTTTGAGAATTTGGAGTTCTTTACCGAAGTCATTCAGGAATCGGTGCTGAATCTCATCGACGACGGAAAAGTGGCTTACGCTTCCGGTACGTCGGTTTCGCCGACGCCGGACGGGATGATCCGTTTCCAGAAGGACGTCAATCGTTACAAGGATTATATCGTTCTCCGTCCGCAGGAAATCAGCAACCACGTTGAACTCGTCCGCCGCCTCGGCGTCATCGCCATCAATACGCCGCTGGAAATCGATATATACGGAAACGTCAACTCTACCCATCAGTTCGGCTCCGGCATTATGAACGGTATCGGCGGCAGCGGCGATTTTGCTCACAACGGTTATTACAGCATCTTCGCGACGCCTTCCACGGCGAAGGACGGCGCCATTTCTTCTGTCGTTCCCATGGTCTCCCACGTCGACCATACGGAACACGATACAACGGTCTTCGTCACGGAATACGGCTACGCCGACCTGAGAGGTCTTTCCCCGAAAGAACGGGCGGAGGTCATCATCGAAAAATGCGCTCATCCCGATTATAAAGAAATGCTTCGGGACTATGTCAGGCGCGCCGCTCAGTCCTCGAAGCTCCAGACGCCGCATCTGCTGAAGGAGGCGCTTTCCTGGCATCAGAGGTTCCTCGATACGGGGTCGATGCTGCCGGATGAGTGATCCGCCCTGTTTTTTGACCCAAAGCGATTCCTTTGTGGTTTTTTCACGTCGGATATGATATAATAAGATACAAGTTTTATAAGGGGGAATTCAAATGAGTACGTTACATTCTTTCGGCAGAAAAGCCGGACACGCCGCCGATCGGATCTTAAAGAAAAGCTCGGATATGTTGGAAGTCGGCAAAGTGAAACTGACGGTCACCCGTGAAGAACACAAAATCGACGAAGCCTGCTATCGGATCGGCGCGAAGATTTTTGAACTCTACAAGGACAGCGACGACGCGCCGAATGACATCGCCGCCGATATCGCCGAAATCAAGGAACGGAAGGCGCGCATCGATTACCTGACGACAAAAGTCAATGTGGAAGCCGAGGAAGAAACCGATGATTTCGGCGAGGAAGTCATCATCGACATCACCGAAGACGTTCCGGATGAGGAAAAAGCGGAAGCGGAAGAGAAAAAAGACGGCGCTGAATCGGAATAAGACTCTTAAAAAAATCCCGTTTTTATGACGGGATTTTTTTACAAACGCTTTTCTTGGCGATTTTTCGCAATATATTATACTTGTGCAAGTTTTATGTGTGAAGTATAATAAAAAAAACTTATAATTAAGGTGAAAGATATGTCCGAAAAAGAGATTAAGTACGCGAAGAGTTTTAAAGAACAGCTGACGGTGCGGGGCATTGTGATCGGCTGTATCGGCGCGATGATTTTGACGATGTCGTCGATGTATATCGCGCTGAAAGCGAGTTCTTTGCCGTGGCCCATTATCTTCGTCGCGCTGGTGTCGATGTTTTCCCTGAAAATCTGCGGGAAGACGAATATCAATGAAATCAACGTGACGCATACGATTATGAGCGCCGGTTCCATGGTCGCCGGCGGCATGGCCTTTACGATCCCCGGCATCTGGATGCTGGGACTCTCCACCGATGGTTCCCTGAAAATCTCCCTTGTCGTCGTCGCCGTTTCCGGCGTCATTTTAGGGATCATTTTCACGGCGCTGCTCAGAAAGCACTTTATTGAGACGGAGAACCTGCCCTATCCGATGGGACAGGCCGCCGCCGACACGCTGATCGTCGGCGACCGGGGCGGCAAAAAAGCGGGGATCCTCTTCGGTTCCATGGCTTTTTCTGCGGCCTGGGCCGCGCTGCGCGACTGGTTCGGCAAAATCCCGGCGCTTCTCACCGGAGGGATCACTATCCCCGGCGGCGTCTTCGGTATCTATATGTCGCCGATGATGATGGCGGTCGGCTATATTTTGGGGCCGCTGCTCCTCATCGTTTGGTTCCTCGGCGGCGTCATCGGTAATTTCGGCATCGTCATGGGCGGCAGCGCCGCCGGCATCTGGGATGTCGATACCGCCGTGGGCATCAAAAACAGCCTCGGCATCGGCGTCATGGTCGGCACCGGCTTCGGTATCATTTTAAAGGGGATCCTGCCGAAGGCGAAGGCGATTTTCTCCTCCATGTTCTCGAAAACGAGCCGGGGCGATTCCATCGTGGGCCTGCGCTGGGCGCCCATCGCCATGGTGTTGTTGGCTTTCGTTTTTACCTTCGTCCTTCATATGGGCGTTGTCTCCGCGATCCTGACGATTTTGGGCGTCTGGCTGACGACTGCGATGTCCGCTCAGATCCTCGGTCAGACCGGGATCAACCCGATGGAAATTTTCGGCGTCATCGTGCTCCTGGCCTGCCGCGCCGTTTCTTCCATCGGTCAGCTGGAAGCGTTCTTTGTCGCCGCCGTCATCGCCGTGGCCTGCGGCCTCGTCGGCGACGTGATGAATGACTTCAAGGTCGGTCACATCGTTCATACCGACCCGAAAGCCCAGTGGATCGGCGAAGCCATCGGCGGCTGCATCGGCGCCGTGATCTCCGTTATCGTTCTGTTCATTCTCCTCAATGCCTACGGCCCGGAAGCCTTTGGCGACCCTAACGTCTTTCCCGCGGCCCAGGCCGGTGTTGTCGCCGGTATGGTACAGGGGATCGCCTCGGTGCCGGCCTTTGTGATCGGCCTGGTCATCGGCGGCGCGCTCTATTGCCTGAATGTTCCCGTTATGACCCTTGGTCTCGGGATTTATCTTCCGTTCTATCTGTCGCTGACGGCGTTTCTCGGCGGTATGGTCAAAGTCGTGATCGATCTCATTCAGAAAGCGGCGGCGAAAGGGAAGGAAAAAGAAGAAGTCAAAGAAGGCGGGAACGGTCTCATCATCGCTTCCGGTCTTCTCGGCGGTGAGGCCATCGCCGGTGTTGTGATCGCTTTGATTATGGTATGTCTTGGTTTGGGGGCGATGTAACTTGAAAGAAATCGCGATTCAGGAACTCGACGGTTTTTATATCGGCAACGCCGAGGATCTCCAGGGCGGCACGGGCTGTACCGCCATTTATTGCCCGAAAGGCGCTGTCACCGGCGTGGATGTCCGCGGCGGCGGCCCCGCCACGAGGGAAACGGATCTCCTTGATCCCGTCAATATGGTGGAAACGGTGCACTGTGTCATGCTCAGCGGCGGTTCCGCTTATGGTCTCGCTGCCGCCGACGGCGCCATGGCCTATATGGAAGATCACGGCGTCGGTTTTGATGTCGGGATCGGCGTTGTTCCCATTGTACCTTCCGCCTGCCTCTTCGACCTCAACGTCGGGGAACCCGGCTGCCGGCCCGATAAATCCATGGGTTACAGGGCGCTGGTCAGCGCCGAGAAGAACGACGCCAAAGAGGGCATTCACGGCGCCGGTACCGGCGCGACCGTCGGCAAGCTCTGCGGCCCGGAACGTTCGATGAAATCCGGTCTCGGCATCTATGCCGAACAGGCCGGGGAACTGAAAGTCGGCGCCGTCGTCGCCGTAAACGCCCTGGGCGACGTGATTCAGGAGGGGAGCAACAAACCCCTCGCCGGTCTGCTGAATGAGGAAAAGACCGCCGTCGCCTCGACGCTGACGGCATTGGAGACCATCGCTGACGAAGGGTTCAGCGTTTTTCGCGGCAACACGACGCTGGGATGCATCATCACCAACGCCGCCCTGACGAAAGCCCAGGCGAAAAAAGTTGCGATGATGGCGCACAACGGCTATGCCAGGGCCATTCATCCCGTACATACCTCCGCCGACGGCGATACGATCTTCGCCATGGCCCGGGGAGAAGTCGCCGCTCACATTGATGTGGTCGGCGCGATGGCGGCGGAAGTCATGGCCACGGCGATTCGCCGCGCCGTCCGGGTCCCTTCGGCTTACGGTTTTATCGGGAGCCTTGACTTATGAGCCTCCCGTCGGATATCGTTTCACCTTTGCTTGCTTGGTACGCGAAAGAGCGTCGGATCCTTCCCTGGCGGGAGGACCCGACGCCTTATCATGTCTGGGTTTCGGAAATCATGCTGCAGCAGACCCGGGTGGAAACGGTGATCGATTATTATCACCGCTTTTTGGAACGGTTCCCCGATGTCTTCTCCCTCGCCGCCGCCGACCGGGACGAGGTGCTGGCTTACTGGCAGGGGCTGGGATACTACCGGCGCTGTGAGGCACTGCACCGCGGCGCCGCTGCCGTCGTTTCGGAATACGGCGGCGAGATCCCGGCGGATTTTGAGTCGCTGCTCTCTCTGCCGGGGATCGGCCGCTACACGGCGGCGGCCATTCTTTCCATCGGTTTCGGCATCGCCGCTCCCGCCGTCGACGGCAACGTGCTGCGCGTCGTGACGCGGCTCATGAACCGCGACGACTGCATCGATGACGAAAGAACGAAACGCGCCGTGGAAGGGGAGCTGAGGGAGATCATTCCCGAAAAGGAAGCGTCCGCCTTTACCCAGGCTCTGATGGATCTCGGCGCCACGGTCTGTCTTCCCGGCGGCGCGCCGCTCTGTTCCCGCTGTCCCTGGGAGACCCTGTGCGCCGGGAAGGAACGCTGGGAAGAACTGCCGCGGCGAAAACAGAAGAAGTCCCGGGCTGTTGAGAAGCGCACCGTCCTTTTGCTGTGCCATGAAGGCGCCGTCGCCCTTCGCAAACGCCCCGCCAAAGGCTTGTTGGCCAATTTATGGGAGTTTCCCAACGAAGAGGGGAATTTGACCGAAGCGGAGATTTCGGGCCGTTTTCGGGGCCCTGTGGCTTTTCTCGGTAAGGCGAAGCATGTCTTTACGCATAGAGAGTGGCACATGACCGCTTTCCGTGTCGACCTGGCGGAAAAAACGGAGGAGCCGGGTCTCCTCTGGGTCAAAAAAGAAGAAATCGCGGCTTACGCGATTCCTTCGGCGTTTTCGTTTATTAAAAAAGAGCTGTGAGCCATTGAGCGAACGGCTGATACAGAATGGGTAGGAACAATGCCGGAAGCATGTTTCCTACCTTTATTTTCTCTTTTCGCAGTTCCAGCATGTTGACGGCAATGCCGATCATCAGCACACCGCCGACGGCGGTCATTTCGGTGATGACGCTTTCCCCGAGATAAGGCGAGACCCAGATGGCGAGGAGTGTAATGGAGCCCTGATAGAGCAGGACGGAAATGCCGGAGAACATGACGCCGATGCCGAGGGCCACAGCGAAAGAGAGGGCGGCGACGCTGTCGATGACCGTTTTGGAGAGGATGATCGTGGGATCCCCCGCCGTACCGGCCTGGAGAGAGCCGAGGATAGCCATAGGCCCGATGCAGAAAAGCAGGGACCCGGCGACAAAGCTTTGGGTAAACGTGTTTTCTTCCCCCGGTTTGGAAAACCGCTTTTTCAGCCGGTCACCGAAGTTTTCCAGATGATCCTCGATGCGCAGGATCTCTCCGAGGAGGGTGCCCGCGGCGACGCAGATGATCATACCGAGGACGTCTTCGGTGCCGATGGCGTAGGTGACGCCGAGGACGGCGACGATGATGGCCAGGCCGCAGAGGATGGCGGAAGTATAAGTCTTGTTGATCTTGTCTTTGAACAGAACGCCCAGAGCGGAAGCGGCGGCGACGGCGGCGGCGTTGATGAAGGTGGCGAACATAATGACACGGTTCCTTTGGCAAACGTATGATGTAATATTATACCAAAGAAAAGCGTGAAAAAGCAAATAAAAAACGGAGGATTTCCGAAAACGCGCCTTTCCGTTTCCGCGGGGAGCGCGGAGGAAACGGAGAAAGTCAGTATTTTGTCGCCGTCAGCGTCATTTTCTTTCCGTCGGTGGCGAGGACATAGCGGGTGTGATGGGTTTCCCATTGGATACAGGCGCCTTTTTCCTCGTATCTTTCGTTGAAAGAGGGCTCACCGCATTCCTCGCTGATTCTGTTGGCGGCGTCATTCAGGGAGGCCCCGGCGGGAAAAGTGAACACGACTCTTGAGATGATCTGATCGGACATAAAGAAATACTCGTTTTTCCCGTCGAACCCCAAGAGCGACAGCTCTTCCCGAAACGGCGGCGACTGGAGGTCCGTTTCGGTGACGGCGGAGATGTGGCGATCCAAAACACTGCTCCAGGCGGTCAGCTCACCGTGGGTGTAGCTTTCCCCGGCAACAAAACGTTTTGATTCCGGGTCGGGCAGGGCAAGGCAAAACAGAAAAATCAGCGTGAGGAAAATGATCGTGGCGGCGGATTTCTTTTTTAAGACAATTCTTTTTCCGACTCCTTTCTCTTTTCTTTTTTTTATAGATATGCTATAATAGCCGAAAATAAACCAAGGAATAGGTGCGGGAAAATGAATCGATATCGCGGCGAAAGGCCGTTAGACAGTCTCCGTCCCATAGAAATCAAAACGGGAATACAAAAGTACGCGGCAGCGTCCGTCCTTTGGACACAGGGTGAAACGACGGTTCTCGCCGCGCTGACCATTGAGGAGGAAGTGCCCGCTTTTCTTGAAGGCAGGAACAGCGGCTGGCTCACGGCGGAATACGCGCTTCTGCCTGCCTCGACCCTGACAAGGTGCGCCAGGGAAGCGGTGAAGGGAAAACAATCCGGAAGGACACTGGAGATTCAGCGTCTGATCGGACGCGGTCTGCGCCGCGCCGTCGATCTGAAGGCCATCCCCGGGAAAACGCTGAAAATTGACTGTGAGGTCATCCAGGCCGACGGCGGAACGCGGACGGCCTCGGTCTGCGCCGCCTGGCTCTGTCTCGCTCTGGCGGTTAGAGCCGGAAAACTGCCTCAAAAGGCCCTCGCGGCGGAAATCGCCGCGGTCAGCGTCGGCATCGTTGGCGGCGACGTTTCCCTGGATCTTGAGTACAGCGAAGACAGCCGTGCCGATGTGGATATGAACGTCATCATGACCGGAGCCGGTCATTACGTGGAAGTGCAGGGCACCGGGGAGAACGGGGATTTTTCCGATTCGGACCTCACCCAAATGCTCTCTTACGCGAAGCGGGGCATTGAATCCATTTTCGATCTGGAAAGGGCTCTGCTGGAGGAAACGGAGCAGCTATGACAAAAGAGCTTTTATTTGCCACGGGCAATCAAAACAAAGTCAGGGAACTGGCTTCTTTAACGGCGGGCATGGACCTTCGCGTTCTTTCCCTGCGGGATTTTCCCGGTTTTACGCCTCCGCCGGAAACGGGAGAGACGTTTCGGGAGAACGCCGCGATCAAAGCGAGGAGCGCTTGTGCGTATACGGGCATGGCGGCGCTGGCCGACGACAGCGGTTTGTGCGTAGCGGCGCTGAACGGAGCGCCCGGCGTCTTTTCCGCCCGTTACAGCGGTGAGGACGCTTCGGCGGAATCGAATAACGAAAAACTGCTGCGGGAAATGGCCGCCGTTCCCGATGGCGCGCGGGACGCTTACTTTGCCTGTGTCTTTTGTCTGTCGCTCCCCGACGGACATGATTTTTTCAGTGAAGGCCGCGTCGACGGTTCCATTTTAAAAGAATACCGCGGCGAAAACGGTTTCGGCTACGATCCGCTCTTTTTTGTGACCGAAAAAGGGAAGGGAATGGCGGAAATGTCCCTTGCCGAAAAAAATTTAATCAGTCATCGAAGCAGGGCTTTTGAAGGGATAATTGCGGCTTTGAGCTCCCTCTTTGCAAAATAACGCTTGACTAATTATTTGTTTTGAGCTATAATTACAACAACGTGTTCGCGGGTGTAGCTCAATGGCAGAGCTCCAGCCTTCCAAGCTGGCAGCGTGGGTTCGATTCCCATCACCCGCTCCAACTTAAAATTTCATACCAAAATTGTTGCTAATGAAAACAACGGGGACGTCAACCCAGCGGCCGTGAAAACCGTTAAATTTGACTTTTCAAAACCACGATTGAAAGTCAGCTCCGCGTCTCCGAAAGGGTGTCGGAGCTAATTTATTAACATTTGTCCATAACTTCACAATGATATATAAAACAGAATAAAGAAAAAAGAAAAGGAGCGAAGTTTTATCTATAAAAAAATCATTACTGTCACAATGGTACTGATGGTTTTCATCCTCGCGTCCAGCGCGGCGGTCTCGGCGAAATCTTTTGCCGATTCGGAAAACCATTGGGCAAAATACAGCATCGATTTTGTTACAGATGAAGGCTACTTCGTTGGGACGAGCGACCAGACTTTCTCGCCGAACGAGAAAATGACGAGAGGCATGTTCATCGCCGTTCTCGCCAGAGTCAATGGGGCGGATCTTTCCTATTTTAACTATTCCGCTTTTTCCGATGTGCGCGCCACGGATTATTATTCTTCGGCCGTCACATGGGCATACCAGAACGATATCGTCGCGGGAACGAGCAAAGAAACGTTTTCACCGTCTCAGCCTGTCACAAGGGAACAGATCTGTCTTATTCTCAGTAATTATCTCCATCATCTCAACAGTGGTGATGTCGCTGATGAAAGAGAGAATAAAACCTTCTACGATGATTACAAAATCAGCAAGTGGGCCAGGGATGCCGTCTATGAAATGCAGTCCTACGGTTATCTGGTAGGCGACAGCAACGGCTGTTTCCGTCCCACGGACAACACGACCAGAGCCGAAGCGGCGGTTGTTTTCTCCCGCCTCAGCGGTCAGTTCTTCGAAACGTACAAAGTCGTGCAGACCGAAACGACGGTCACTACCGATAAGGTGCCCAACCTCGACAAAGCCTCAAAAACGCTTTTGGGCAGCTATCGTCTGACCTGCTACTGCGCCGGATGCAATACGCCTTCCGGGAGCAGAGCGACGGCCTGCGGCGCTCTCGCCACTGCCGGTGAGTTTGGCACGGTCGCCGTTTCCTCGGATCTTTACGCCTCGCTTGGCGCCGGAACGGTGCTTTACATCGAAGGCGTCGGTTACCGTACGATCCAGGACAAACACGGCAATACCGCCAACGTGATCGACGTATACACCGGCGACGGTCCCTGCACCTGCTGGACCAACGCGATGAGCGGCAAAATCTGTAACGTCTATGTTGTAAAATGAGATCATCTTTTTCGATGACAACGAATGAACGCGGAGAGTGGCTTCACTCTCCGCGTTTTCAGCAAAAAAAAATTTGAAAAAAATCAAGCAAAACACTTGCAAAACAGAGAAAAGTGGTTTATAATATACCAGTATTGCGC
>CADBQN010000014.1 GCA_902796855.1 uncultured Bacillota bacterium
ACAGAGAGCGAGGACGGCGCAGACGGGGCAATCCTCCCCGGAGCAGTAGTGACCGGACTCAAGAAGGATATAACCGCTGGAAAAGGCCAAAAAAAGCAGGAGCGTCACGATGAGCAGCGCGGCGCGGAAACGGCGATGTCCGAGCATGGGTTCCTCCTTTCCTCCGGAACAAAGGTTAAAACGCATAAGAAAAGCGGCGTTCGACACCGCTCAAATTTGAGAATGATTCTTAAATCAGTATACCACACCTCCCCCGCCGATTGCAACCACAACTTTTGCGGGAGACCGCTCCGCCCCCAAAACAAACGCCGCGGCCGGGAAACCCCGGCCGCGGCCTCATTGTCATAATTCAAATCATGGCGCAGAGCACGGCTTTGATGGTATGCATGCGGTTTTCCGCCTCGTCGAAGACGACGGAGTGTTTGCTGCGGAACACCTCGTCGGTGACTTCCCGGATGTCATAGCCTTTTTCCTTCCATTCCTTGGCCATCGTCGTCTCAAAATCGTGGAACGACGGCAGACAGTGGAGGAAGAGCACCTCGGGATTGCCGGTGGCGTTCAGCAGATCCATCGTCACCTTATAGGGAGTGAGCAGCTTCACCCGCTCGGGAATCTGATCTTCCTCGCCCATGGAGGCCCAGATATCGCTGTAAATGACGTCGGCGCCCTCCACAGCGGCGATGTCATCGGAGACCTCGATGGAAGCGCCGGTCTCCGCCGCCACGGCCCGCGCCGCGGCGAGGACCTCGGGATCGACGGTGAGGGAAGAGGGGCCGTAGGCCACAAAGGTCATGCCCATCTTCGCGCAGCCATACATCCAGGCGTAACACATATTATTGCGGATATCGCCGCAAAAGACGACTTTCACTTTATGAAGGGGCTTCGCGCAGTGCTCCTCGATGGTGAGCATGTCGGCGAGGATCTGGGTGGGATGGTCGACGTCGGTGAGGCCGTTGAAGACGGGTACGCCGGAATATTTCGCCAGGTCTTCCACGACGCTCTGCTCAAAACCGCGGTACTCGATGCCGTCGAAAAAGCGGCCGAGGACTTTGGCCGTGTCCTCCAGCGATTCCTTTTTCCCCATCTGGGAGCTCTTGGAATCGAGGAAAGTGACGTGAGCGCCCTCGTCGTGACAGGCCGTCTCAAAGGCGCACCGTGTCCGCGTGGAGGTCTTTTCAAAGAGCAGCACGATATTTTTTCCTTTAAGCAGCGGTTCATTGTAAATCCCCGCCTTCTTTTTGGCTTTCAGCGCCGCCGCCAGATCCAGCAGAAAGCGGATCTCCTCGGGGCTGAAATCCATCAGCGTCAGAAAACTTCTGCCTTTTAAATTGATTGCCATTTTGTATATCCTCCTTTTGGTTCCGTTTCCCTGATTGCTTCGGCGGTTTCGCCGCGCCGAAAGCGTATGGTTGATTATACCACATTTCTGCATGATTATAAAGGGGAAAATTTTTTCCGCCGCTTGAGCCAAAAAACGCCTTGCGAAAACCGCCGTTCCCTGCTATACTTGAACCATGAATATCACGACCGTTATGAAAAAAATCGAATCCTACCTCGACGGCAGCATCAGCGCCGAGGATTTTTCCTACGATTTCCCGGTGACCTACTCCTTCTACTGTCACAACCTCGATAAGGAGAACCCCGCCTTTTCGGAGCTGATGGAAAAGAGAGTCAAGGCGCTCTGCCGCGCCTACGATCCCTTCGATTACTACAACATGAAGGAAGAAAAGATCTTCTCCGAGGAGGATTTCCGCCGGGCCGTCGCCGAAGCCTACGAGGAAGCGAAAAAGCTGATCTGACCGGCTTCACCGCCGCGAGCGTCAATCAAAAAGAGCTGTAACAGAACCTTCAAAGCGAAGGTTCTTTTTCTTTTTCCCAAGCACATAGAATAGAGAGCGATCCTCCTCCGAAAAGGAGCGAATGACATGACCGAAAACGAACCGGCGCTGTACCGTCAGTGGCTCGATAACGCCGACGGTGAACTGCGGCAAGCGATTCTGTCCCTGAGCGAAGAGGAAGCCGCCGAGACTTTTGCCGACCCCATCTCCTTCGGCACCGGCGGCATCCGCCGGAAGGAAGGCGTCGGCCCCGGCCGGATCAACGACGTCACTGTCGCCTGGGCCGCGGCGGCCCTCGCCGAAACGCTGCGCCGGGAGCCCGAAGCGATCCGAAGCGGCGGCGGTAAAGAGGTGCTGATTTTCCGGGACACCCGCCAAAATTCCCTGCGCTACGCGCGGCTCACCGCCGCCGTCCTCAAGGAAAAACGGATCCCCGCGGTACTCCTCGACACACCCGCTCCGGTGCCGATGCTCTCCTTCGCGCTGAAAAGCGGCGGGTACCGCTGCGGCGTCATGATCACCGCCAGCCACAACCCCGCCGCCTACAACGGGATGAAACTCTACAACGGCCTTGGCGGTCAGCTGACCCCCGCCGCCACCGCCGCCGTGGAACGCCGACTAAAAGCCGTTTCCCCCTTCGATTTGCTCAAAAACGCCCGGGAGCGCATGATAAAGCCGCGCTTCTGCCGCGCCGACGGGGACCGGCTCCGCCGCGCCTATCTCGACGCCGTCACCTCCCTCCCCGAAGACGGTATCACACTGAAAGCGGCGGCGACTCCTCTTTACGGCGCCGCGGGGACCCTCCTCAGGGAGGCGCTGAGCCGCCGCGGCCATACGGTCTTCACCGTTCCGGAACAGGAGCGCCCCGATCCGCTTTTCGGCGGCGTCGCCGCGCCGAACCCGGAGGACCCCGCCGTTTTTGACCTGATCCGCCCCGTCGGCGAGGCCAACGGCGCCGATCTCCTCCTCGCCGTCGACGGCGACGGCGACCGCTGCGGCTGTTTCGTCCGGGAGGGAGAGCGTTACACCGCCCTCTCCGGCAACGACATCGCCGCCGTGCTCCTTCATCACCTGTGCGAGACCGTGCCGATCCCCGATCGGGGCTATATCGTCCGCACCGCTGTCAGCGGCGGTCTCGGCGAAAAAGTCGCCGCCGCCTACGGCCTGCGCGCCTTCGTCACGCCGACGGGCTTTAAATACATCGGCGAAGCCCTGGCCGACGACGATAACGGCGTTTTCTTCGCCGGCTACGAGGAAAGCGGCGGCTTTCTTTGGGGCTCCCACGCCGCCGACAAAGACGGCATCGCCGCGGCGGTGCTCCTCTGCGCCGCCGCGGCCAGACAAAAACGCGCCGGGAAAACGCTCCTCTCCGATTTAAGGGAGCTCCGCACCGCCTGCGGCGAAGAGACCGCGCGGACGGAGCGGTTCGCCTTTCCCGGCCTTAGCGGCAGACGGCGAATGGAGGCGTGCCTTTCCTATTTTAAAACCAACCCCTTCCCCGACGGTGACCTTTCCGTCCGCGGCGACACCCTGACGTTCCGCTTTCCCGGAGAAAGAAAAGCGGCTCTGCGCCCGTCGGGCACGGAGCCGTATTTGAAGCTTTATTGTTTCGCCGCCGCTCCCGGCGGCGCGGAAACACTGCCGAACCGCTTTCGCCCGGTCATCGAGTCGTTTCGCCGCTGAGACGGATCAGCCGTCTTTCAGACGAAAGCGCAGGACGACGGGATTATGATCGGAAAAAGTGAAGCCCTCATCGATGTTGGCCACGGAAACGGCCTCGACGTTATCGGAAAGAAGGAAACCGTCGACGATGATGACAAAGGTATCCTCATCATAGGGAATGTCGCAGTTGCGGCACGTCGGGATCAGGGGATCCGCGTCGTAGCCGAGACAGCGGGAGATTCCCTCGGGGAGCAGATCGGCGGGGAAGGGCTGCGCCCAGCCGAATTCCGTCGCGCCGACGGCGTTAAAGTACGACGTGGAATCGCCGCTGAAATCGTGGTTGAAATCACCGCCGCAGACGCAGTAATTTCCTTTTTCGTACTCGCCGCGCATATCCTCAAAGACCATCGTCATCTGAGCGGCGCGGAGCTCGTCGCTGCCGCCGTAGGCTGACAGATGGACGTTGTAGAGCACCAGCTCCCCGCCGCCGGAGACGGGGATCCGGGAGACGGAATAACAGCGGTCCAGATCGAGGAATTTCGACACCGTCTCGGAAATGGGCAGACTGCGCCGGAGGGCCGAGGCGACGGGATGGCGGCTCAGCGTCAGCAGGCCGCTGTTGGAACGGCCGTGAGGCTTCGTCAGGGGATACATCAGGTAGGCCGAATGGTAGTTGACGGCGAAGACGCTTTGATCCTCGGGGAAAAGCGCCGTCAGCATCGACGCTTCGTCCAGATGGAAGCTGCGGGTGGAATCGGTGTCGATCTCCTGGAAGAGGACAAAGTCGGGGTCAAAAGAGGCCACGTTGGCGGCAAGCCCTTCGATGCACGTCTTCACGCTCTCGGCGCTTTCGGCCCGGGAGCTTTCGCCGCCGTCCATGAAGAAGGTAAAATCCGCGGTATACGCCCCAAAGCCGGCGTTCTGGGTCACAACGGTATACGTCTCCCCGATGACGGGAGCGTCCGCCGCGGCGGCACCCTCCACGGTCAGCGGCTGCCGATCCTCGACGCGGTCATAGGAAAGAAAGACATAGCCGACGTAGCCGCCGACGATCACGGCGGCGAGGATCACGAGGGCGAGGAGACCTTTTAAAAATTTTTTTACGTATTTCATAAAAAAACCAATCGGAGGACCGCCCAAAAGACGGTCCTCCCTCCTTTTCATTTCAATTATTCCACGGTGACGCTCTTTGCCAGGTTCCGCGGTTTATCGACGTCGGCGCCGCGCTTGACCGAAGCGTAATAGGCGATGAGCTGCAGCGGGATCACCGTGAGGATCGGCGCCAGCAGATCGTTGGTCTTCGGCAGATAGCAGACGTGATCCGCCACGGAAGAAATGACGGGATCTCCCTCAAAGGCAATGGCAAAGATCTGACCATCCCTGGTCTGGGCTTCCTTGATGTTGCTGATCATCTTTTCTTCCAGGATCTTCTGGGTGCAGACGCTGATGACCGGCACCTGATCGACGATGAGCGCCAGCGTCCCGTGTTTCAGCTCACCGGCGGCGTAGGCCTCGGCGTGGATGTAGGAGATTTCTTTCAGTTTCAGCGCGCCTTCAAGGGCGACGACGTAGTCGAGGTCGCGGCCGATGAAGAACGCGTCTTCGTGATCGGCGATCTTTTCCGCCATCGCCTTGATGGTGTCGAGCTGATCGTCAAAGATCTTCTGGACTTTATCGGGCAGGCGGTACAGTTCGTTGATGATCGTCTGAATTTCCCGGCGGATCATCTTGCCCTTTAACTCCGCCATGTAGAGACCGAGGAGGTAGATGGCAAGGACCTGGGTGGTATAGGCCTTGGTCGAGGCCACGGCGATTTCCAGACCGGCTCTGGTGTAGATTACGTCGTGGGCCTCCCGGGCGATGGAGCTTTCCCAAACGTTGGTAATCGCCAGGATATGGCTGCCCTTCCGCTTCGCTTCGGCCAGCGCCGCCAGGGTGTCGGCGGTCTCGCCGCTCTGGGAGACGACGATGGTCAGCGTCTTTTCATCGAGGATCGGGTCGCGGTAGCGGAATTCCGAGGCGATTTCCACCTCCACCGGGATCCGGAGCATCTTTTCATAGATGTAGCGCCCGACATAGCAGGCGTGATAGGCCGTGCCGCAGGCCACCATCACGATTTTGTTGATTTTTTCCATTTTCGCCGCGTTCAGCTTCAGCTCGCCGAGGTCGACGACGTGCTTGCCGTAGGAGATGCGGCCGGAGAGGCAGTCTTTCAGCGCCCGGGGCTGCTCGATGATCTCTTTGAGCATGAAATGCTCGTAGCCGCCCTTTTCCGCGGCGTCGAGGTCCATCGTCAGCGCTTCCACTTCGGGCTCAACGGCGCTGCCGTCCACGTAAATGGTGACGCCTTCCTTCGTCATCACCGCCGTTTCGCCGTTTTTCAGCACCGTATAGCTTTTCACGTAGCCGATCAGCGCTGGGATATCGGAGGCGAAATAGTTGCCGTCGTCGCCGTAGCCGATGATCAGCGGGCTGTCCTGGCGGATGCCGATGAGGCGGCCGGGGTCGTCCTGGCTCATGCAGACCGCGGCGTAGGAGCCGCGGAGCCGGGCTTTCGCCTCCTCAACGGCGGCGAGGAGATCCCCTTTAAAGCAGTCGGCGATGAGATTGGGGATGACTTCGGTATCGGTCTCCGAAGTAAACGTATAGCCTTTATCCTCCAGTTCTCCCCTGAGCTCCAGATAATTCTCAATGATCCCGTTGTGAACGACGGCGATGTGGCCGTCGGTATCGCGGTGGGGGTGGGAATTGCGGTTGGAAGGAACGCCGTGGGTGGCCCAGCGGGTGTGGGCGATGCCCTGGGTCCCCTCGATGGTCTGCCCGGCGATGGAGCGTTCTAATTCAGCGATTTTCCCCGTCTGACGGCGCACCTCGATGCGCCCTTCGTGATAAATCGCGATCCCGGCGGAGTCATACCCCCGGTATTCCAGTTTTTTCAATCCGTTGATCAAAAACGGCAGTGCCTGTTTTTCACCGATGTAGCCGGCGATCCCGCACATAATGACCAACTCCTTTCACCTTTTATATATTGTATTTATTCAGATTGATTCAGTTCAGTTCCTGTTCCATCACGGCGAGGATCCCTTTTAAGATGGTGTCGAGCTCTTCCTCGTCGGGGCCTTCCCCCATGACGCGGAGGAGCGGCTCCGTCCCCGAGGGACGGATCAGGATGCGCCCGCGGCCGCTGAGGGCCGCTTCCGCCTCGGCGACGCTCTTCATGACGGCCTCGTTTTCCGACCATTCATCCCGGCGGCCGACGGTGATATTGTAAAGCCGCTGGGGCAGGGCGGTCATCACCGACGCCAATTCTTTCAGGCTTTTTCCCGTTTCACTGATGATTTTCAGGATCATCAGCGAGGAAAGGATGCCGTCGCCGGTGGGGTTATATTGAGAGAGGATCAAATGACCGGACTGCTCGCCGCCGAGAACGGCACCGGCGCGGTCCATTTCCGCCATGACGTTCTTATCGCCGACCGATGTTTCGCTCAGGACGATCCCGGCCTTTTCCATGGCCAGCTTCAAACCGAGATTGCTCATGACGGTGACGACGAGGCGGTCACCGGCAAGCTCCCCTTTTTCCTTGAGATACGTCGCCATCACCGCCATGGCCTTGTCGCCGTCGACGATGGTGCCCTCATGGTCGGCCATGATCAGACGGTCGCCGTCGCCGTCGTAGGCGATGCCGACGTCGGCGCCGGTATCCAGCACCTTGCGGGTCATCGCTTCGGGCTTGGTGGAACCGCAGTGATCGTTGATGTTGACGCCGTCGTAATCAGTGTTCATGGCGATGACCTCGGCGCCGAGATCACGGAGAAGCGACGGAGCAAAATCCGAGGTAGAACCGTTGGCCGTATCGACGACGAGACGGAAACCGCTGAGATCCAGCGGGAAGAATTTCTTTAAACGATCCAGGTAATCCCGGCCGCCGGCGGGGTTGTCCCGGACATAGCCGATCTTTTCCCCGCGGCAGGCCGGGGGGAGTTCTTCGGCGGCGAGGAGCGTTTCGATCTCGTCCTCACTGCGGTCGGGAAATTTGCGGCCGTCGGCGCCGAAGATCTTGATGCCGTTGTCCCAAAACGGGTTATGAGAAGCGGAGATCACGACACCGGCGTCGGCGCCGCACTCACGGACAAAACAGGACACCGCCGGCGTGGGGATGATCCCCAATTTCAGCAGGATGCCGCCGTAAGCGGCGACACCGGCGGCGAGAGCGCCCTCCAGCATGTCGCCGGAAAGGCGGGTATCCCGTCCCACGACGATCAGCGGCCGTTCCGTTTCTTTTTTCAGAATCAGCGTCAGCGCCGCGCCGACGCGATAGGCCAGGGCCGGCGTCAGTTTGTCGTTGGCTTCACCGCGGACGCCGTCGGTACCGAATTGTTTTTTCATGTTTTCATCATCCTTTCTCATTTAAAAGGGGTCGTAATCGTCAGCCAAAGGAAGAGAGCCAGCGCCAGGGACACCGCTTTATACAGCAGATTGTATTTGACGCAAAAATCCTTGATTTTTTGGATCATGACTTTTTCCTCCGTTCCTTCGCGATCTTTTTCCGCCGGTCGCCGCTGTAGAAGTCCCGCAGGATCCGTTCGACGGCGGCGGGGGTAAGCCGATGATAGAACTGGCCGCCCCGGGCGGCGGAGATGCGGCCGCTCTCCTCGGAAACGACGAGGGAAAGGCCGTCACATACTTCGGAAATGCCGATGGCCGCGCGATGGCGCGTTCCAAAGGAGGGGTCGATCTCGGTGCTGGCCGACAGCGGCACGATGCAGCCGGCGGCGGCGACGCGGTTGCCGCGGATGATTACGGCGCCGTCGTGGAGCGGCGCGTTCTTAAAGAAGAGATTGCCCAGCAGCTCACTGCTGACACCGGCGTCGATGACGGTGCCGGTGTTGATGTATTCTTTCAGCCCCGTTTTTCCTTCCAAAACGAGGAGCATTCCCGTTTTCGAGGCGGAAGCCGCCGTCAGCGATTTGACGATCTCACCGATGAGGCGCTCCTTCGGCTGGTTCCTCCCGGCGCCGCCGATGGTGCCTTTGCCGCCGAGGCGTTCCAGCAGGCTCCGCAGCTCCGGCTGGAACACGACGAGGAGCATCAGCAGAACGACGCTCCAGCTCTGCCCCAGCAGGAAATGAACGGTATCCATATGGAACCAGCCGCTGATGTAGTAGACGATCAGCAGCAAAATCACGCCTTTCACGAGCTGCATCGCGCGGTTATCCTTTAAAAAGATCAGCACCTTGTATATGACAAAGGCCATGATCAGAATATCCGCGGCGTTGGCCAGGATTTTCAGGGCAAGAGCCATAGGGGGACACTTCTTTCCGCCGGCAGGGGCAACAGTCAGATCTTAAAACATTATAAATAGACATTGTTATTTTATCATCATTCGGCGCATATTGCAAATATTTCTCACTTTTATAAGGAAAAGACAAACCGCCGCTGAACGCGGCGGTTTGTCACAGCGATTTTTGGATCTCCTTTCTCAGCTGACCGATGATGCGTTTCTCCAGCCGGGAGATGTAGGACTGGGAGATGCCAAGGACATCGGCGACTTCCTTTTGGGTCTTCTCCTCGCCGTCGGCGGTGAGGCCGTAGCGCAGTTTGATGATGGTTCGTTCCCGCTCCGGCAGCTTTTCCAGGGCCGCCCGGAGCAGGGCACGGTCCACCTCCTCCTCAATACCGCGGGAGCAGAGATCCGGCTCGGTGCCCATAATGTCCGAAAGCAGCAGCTCGTTGCCGTCCCAGTCGACATTGAGCGGCTCGTCAAAGGAGATTTCCCCCCTCGTCTTGCCGTTGCGGCGGAGGAACATCAGGATCTCGTTTTCAATGCAGCGCGAGGCGTACGTCGCCAATTTGATCTTTTTCGTCACGTCAAAGGTGTTGACGGCCTTGATCAGACCGATGGTGCCGATGGAGACGAGGTCCTCTATGTTGACGCCGGTATTCTCAAAGCGCCGCGCGATGTAGACGACGAGACGCAGGTTGTGCTCAATCAGCGCCGCCCGGGCGCTCTCGTCCCGCTCCGTCAGGCGCAGGAGCATCTCCCGTTCTTCCGTCGGGGAGAACGGCGCCGGCAGGACATCGGAACCGCCGACATAGAGAATGACGCGGCTCCGCTCCTTCTCAAAGCAGCCCAGGGCAAAAACAGAGTGCAGTTTTTCCAATATTCTTTCCATCACGACCTCCTTTATTTATATCATATCGAGGATGGCCGGGTTGACGATACAGCGGCAGTTCATTCGGGTTCGCATCGTCCCCCGGTAAAAACAGATCACAACATCTTTCGCTTCTTTCTTTCCGCGCTGGGGAAAACAGAGCTTATCGGGACGGAGCCCCAGCATCATCCCGTTGCTCCGGCCGATGGAGGAAAAGGGGATCAGCCGCAGCCGCGGCGACAGAGGCGAAGCGCTCAGCGCCGAAAAGGCCCTGTCCGCTTCGGGAAAGCGGAGGAAGGAGGCTTTAAAATCCGGCGGCAGCAGCGAAGAGACGGCGTCGAACTCAACGATCACCACGGGCAGACCGGTCACGGGATCCCTGAGCTCGTTGCCGGTATCAAAAAGCGCCGTCAGCTCCGTTTTTTTGCCGTTGAGCCAGAGAATCACCGGCTCCGTCGCTTCGTTGAAACGCAGGTTCCGGCGAACATAGCCCCGGCCCCAGCGGGAAAGGGCCAGCGCCGCGACGGCGGCGGCGGAGAGCCCCATCGCCGTGTAGGAAAAGGACGCCTCAAACCAGCCGCTCCGCCGGAAGAACCAGGAGAGGCAGAGCACCGCCCCGGCCATGACGAAGCCGACGACGTAAAAATAGAGATAGGCCGAAAAGAACTGCTTCAGCGTCAGCCGGGGGAACGCCAGCCAGACCATGAAGAGCGAAAACAGCGCCTTGCCGTACCAGAGCCGCAGAAAAACACCGGCAGCGGTCAGCGAGACAAGGCTGTAGACGCCGCCGCAGGACGCCGCCAGCACCAAAAAAACGGGACGGGTCTTAAAGCCGCCAAAGCGCTCCACGGCGAAAAGCAGCGTCAGATCCATCAGAAAATCCGTAAAAAAGAGCAGGTCCCCATAGACGGTACAAAGGGTCATCGCATCCCTCCCGTTCCCATTATAGGACGGAACGGGAAAAAACATTGTCGCCTTCGGGAGGAGAGCGCAACAAAAATACCGACAGGAAATCACGTTCCCGTCGGTATACCCTGAAATTTCTTTTTCGGTCCCTCCCTTCTCCCCAAAAGCGGAGCGCGCCGTTCCGTCCGCCGCGGCGCGGGACGGCGCGGCAGCGAAAAGACCCGTTCACGTTTCTTCTTCCTCCTCTTTGGCGAGACCGCGGTATTTCCGCTTGGTCGCCTCGCCGCCGCGAATGTGCCGTTCCGCCTTGTTCACTTCCAAAATCTCCCGGACGCGGCCGGCAATGGCCTCGTTGAGCAGCGGCAGCCGTTCCGTCAGGTCTTTATGAACCGTCGATTTGCTGACGCCGAAAACGGAAGCCGTCTGCCGCACCGTTCCTCTGGATTCCAGCATATAGCGGGAGATCTCCATCACCCGCCGGGCGATATAGTCCTGCATGGCAAGACCCCCAAACTCATTCTTTTTATCAATATATGGCGCGGAAAGGGCGATATGACCGGCGGATTACAGCGTTTTTCAGGGAGTTATAGGAGTTTTTTCACTTTTTCGCACCGATTTTTCCATTTTTTTAAAAAATTTTTTCAACATTTCGCAAACATTCTTGACAATTCAGTGTAATTATGGTTATAATATCTACAGGAATATGATAGGAAGTGTTGCGAATTTTCAAAAAAAATGCAACACAAATGAAGGAGGGTATTTCCAAATGATTGATCCTACCGGGAAAGAATTGTTGGCACAGGACAGCTACGAATTTGAGACCATCAAAGGCCTCGTGGAAGACACCTGCAAACTTGGGAAGCTCGAAAAGGTCTATGAAATTTTCGGCGGCTATGTCAACCGAAGCTTCGGCATCGAAATGACCGGCAACGACGGCGAACCCATCGACTACTTCGTTCGCAGATACCGTTCCACCCAGTCCGAAGCGGACATCATCGCCGAACATGAGCTCATCGACTATTGCTACAGCAAAGGACTCGACATCGCCGCTTACCTCATCAAAATGCCCGATGACAAAACCTTTACCTGGATCAAGAACGAACAGGACGGAGAAAATTATCCCTGGGCCGTTTACAGATACCTCTATGGTGAAGACCCCTATGATTGGCTGAACACCAACATGGAACCGGAAAAGGACTACAACTTCGGCGCGCTCCAGTCCCGTCTCCACAACAGCGCTTACGGATTCACCGGCGGCGAAAAGGAAGAACCGCCGATTTATGAATTCCTCTCCGCCAGAAAAGATTATTTCGCTCACTGCGCCGACGGAAAAGACATCCCCGAAAGAGACCGTTATCTCCTCTGCTACAACGAATTCATCGGTGAAATCCTCGAAAACTGCGACAAAGCCAAAAAAGGCCTGGAAGATTCCGGTATGCTGGAAGAAGGCAAAGGCTACAAATCCGTCTGCCACTGCGACTACCATCCCGCCAACGTCAAATGGGACGGCGATGAATGCATCGGCATCTTTGACTTTGACTGGTCCAAAGTCGACTATCGTCTCTTCGACATCTGCTTCGGCATGGTCTACACCCACGTCGCCTGGGAATGCATGATCGACGGTCAGCTCCACATGGACCGCGCCAAGATCTTCATCAAAGGCTACAACGACTATTCCAAAGAAAAAGGCGTTCTGCCTCCCTTCACCGAAGAAGAAAAGAAAGCCTTCCCCTATATGTTCTTGGCCGCCATTATTTATCTGTTCAACTGGTCCACGGACTATTTCAACTTCCCGGATGAATATGATGAATATGAATGGTACTACTATCTTGGCCATATCATCAGAGCGATGCGCTTCACCACCGAACATCTCGACGACCTCTACAAAATGGTCTGCGAAGCCTGCGAATAAGAAACAGGAAGCAACGCGAAACCGCGGCCCCCGATACACCATCGGGGGCCGCTTTTTTTCGGTTCAGGATTCACTTTTGTTTTTCCCCGTCAAAAATGGGGCTTTTTCATTTTTTCGGGGTCACCAGCGGATCGGGGAAACGGCTGTCACGACGCGCCGCGCTTCTTCCGTTTCACCATCGCCGTGATTTCCTCCACCTTAAGGAGGAAACAGCCGGCAACAAAGAGAACCATGGCCGCGGCGCCGATGAAGAGCCCCTTCGCTGCCAGCATCAGCTTGCCGTCGCCATCGAGGATCAGCAGATCCCGCAGGAACCACGATGCGGCGCCGATGACGAGGGAGAGAAGAAACGACTTCACAATGGGCTCAAAGCGGAGGATCCCCCGCCCTTCTCTGCCGCGGAAGACGACAGCGATGGTGATGACGGCGCCGACGGTCATCGCCGCGGCGGTACTCAGCGCCAGCAGAGAACTGTTCAGCGCGAAAATATGGTCGAGAACGGCGTTGAAGGCGATGACAAAAAGGCTGATTAAAAACGGCGCCAGCAGTTTATTCATCGTAAAGAACGCCTTGTTCAGCAGGTCGATCACGCTGAAACCGGCCATGCCCACGGCGTACATCATAAAGATGGCCGTCGTCGCCGCGGTGGATTCCGCCGTGAAATTGCCGCTTTCAAAGAGCACCTTCACCATGGGGCCGCCGAGGACGATGAGAATGGCGGAAACGGGGAAAACGGCAATGAGCGTCCGGGACGTAATGGTCCAGACATAGCCGAGGTATTCCCGGTGATCCGTCTTCAGGTAGTGACGGTTGAGTTTGGGAAAGAGCACAACGCTGATGCTGTAGATAAAAGTCGTCGTCAGCGGCGTGAAGATCTTGTCGGCGTAGTAAAAGGCCGTCGTGACGCCGGGGCCGATGCCCTCGGCGGCGGAAGCGTCGATGAGGTAGCAAAAGAGATACGCCGACGTCGTCACGATGGTGACGATGACTGTTTTCAGGAAGAACCGCAGGTAATCGGCGCGGAGATCGAGGCGGACGCGATAGAGGTAACGCTCTTTTAAGGCGTAGGGAACCGTCATCGCGAACTGGAGCAGCCAGGCGACGGAAACGGCGGCCACGTAGATCAAAATCGCCTCACGCTCGGCGAAAAAGATCAGAAAAAGGATGAGGAACACCGAATAAGGCAGGCTCATGCTGCCCTGCAGGGTGAAGTAATCCATCGACTGAAAAACGGCGACGAGGAGATAGGTCACGACGATGACCGGCAGCGTCAGCGCCATGAGCCGCATAAACGAGAGCATCGCCGGATCCCCGGCGGGCCAGAGCCAGCCGGCGAAGGGATTCACGGTCAAAAGCTCCCAGATGGCGAGACAAATAAAGCTCAGCAGCAGGCCGAAGGTAATGACGTTATTCGCGACGCTTTCGCCCTCTTCGCGCCCTTTCGTCATGGCCTTGGTGATGATGGGCACGGCGGCGACGCACATGGCGTAGGCGATGGTCGTAAAGAGGTAGATTGTCTTGTTATACGAGGCGTAAAAGGCGTCGACGGCGCCGAAGACATTGGCCTGGAGGGATTCCCGCAGGATCCCCAAAAGCTTCGCGGCGACGGTGACCAGCATCACTCCGCCGATGGCCGTGAGGACGCCGCCTTTTTTTCGGGTCTTCGCCGGCGGCGCTTCCGTCGTCAGCGGCGGTTCGCTTTGGGCGGGAGCGGTGTTTTCCTCAATGACGTGTTTGATCTTTTTATCGTACGTTTCCAGCCGGGCTTTCAGCTTTTTCACTTCCGCTCCGGTGGACGCGGTGATTTCCTCGCCATGGGCAACGGTTTCGGCAAAGACTTCCTCAAATCTCCCGGCGGTAAAGGTCTCCGTATCGGCGGCGCACCGCTGCCCGACGGAAGCCATGAAGGCGTCGACCTTGGGGTCGTAAGAAACGCCGATCATCGGCACGCCCATGATGGCGGCGAAAATCAGCGAATGGAGACGCACGCCGACGAGGCAGTCGAGATTGCCGATGATGGACAGCATCTCGTCGCTGAGATACTTCTCGGTGATGCAGAAAACCCCCTCGCCGAGGCGGTCACGGAGCGCTTCGGCGACGGCGGCGTCCTGTTCGTAGTGAAAGGGGATCAGCACCGAATCAACGCGGTGGGTCTCGCTGAGCCAGCGGATGGAAGCGGCGACCTCATCGAGGAACTTCTCGTCGCCGTCGGCGGCTTTGATGGCCCAGCCGACGATCAGACGGTCCTCCCTCTTTTTCAGGCCGAGGCTTTCCAAAATGGCCCGGCCCTTCTCAGGGCCGGCTTTGCGCATGCCCATCACCGGGTCGGCGGTGACGAACACTTTTTCCGACGGGACGCCGATTTCCCGGAGCAGCGCGGCGGACTCGTCGTCGCGGACGGCGATTTCCTCCACCCCCCGCAGAGTGCCGGCGGTCAGAAGGCGGTTCCATTTGCCGCGGATCGGGCCGATGCCCTGGGAATAGAGCAGCACCTTCTTTTTGAAAAACCGGGCGGTGCGGATAATGAACAGATAGTAGAGCAGGCTCGCGGTGGAGGTGGCGTCCTGGAGAAGGCTGCCGCCGCCGAATACGAGCATATCACAGCCGCGGATGGCCCGGACGATCTTGGAGATCTTCATCCGCTCCACGGCGTGGACGCCGTATTTCTCCGCGGTGTCGGCGGGATTCTGGGAAAGGACCGTTAAATCGACGTCCCCCAGCTCCGACCGGAGATTATCGATGACGGTGCGCAGGATTGACTCGTCGCCGATGTTATTGAATCCATAATATCCGGAGATCAGGATCTTATACATAAACAGGTATTCCTCTCATCATACCGACAGCGCGGTTCATCTCGACAGAACGCCGGTCCTGCGGACGGCGCGGTAAATCAGCTCCGCGGCGCAGACGGCGGCGGCGGCGAAGACGAGACCGATGCCGAGACCGATGAGCACCCGGCAGAGGCTCAGGGCCACACCGGTGCGGATGTGCAGGAACGTGTTGACAATGCTGGTCAGACCGATGACCATCCCGGCGCCAAAGACCACAGGCAGGCCGGGAACGCGGCGGCGGAGAGCCCAGACGAACAGGGCCATGCAGGGATAGCCGATGAGGAATTCTTTTGTCCGGGGACGGGCAATGAACGTTTCCTCCATCCAGTTGCGGGTGGTGATTTCCAGCGTGGGAACCATATCCTGAGTGATGTTGCCGGTGCGGATGATGTAGTAGACGCCGAGGAGGGCGATGAAACAGACCACCGCGCCGCCGAGGATCATGTGATAAACGCCGCGGCGGCGGACCGACGTATCGAGATAACCGTTCCAGGCGGCTTTTCTTTCGCCGCGGCTCAGCGACGCGCCGCCGTATACACAGCGTTCAAAGAAGAAAATCTGCAAATAGCTGACGATGAAAACGACGAGGGGCAGCAGCTGCATCACTTTGACGCCGCGATAGAGCCGCATTTCCAGAATATAGGCCGAATCCGACAGCGACGACGCCACAAAGAGGGAGCCGCAGAAGGCCACGGCGAAGAGAACGAGGAGGACAGCGAGGATCTCGCCCAAAAGGCGGCCGAAAGACGGCTCTTTCGCCTCTGTCTCCCGCATATACCGATTCAGTCCCGTCGCCGCCAGGCATGGCATCAGCGCGCCGCCGGCGATGGACAGCAGGATCCGCGAGGTATTGGGCATCACGAAGAGCGCGGCGGCGACACAGAGGAAACCCAGCGCCGTCAAAATCACCATCGTCTTCCGTTTCAGCTGTCCGAACCGCGTCAGCAGCAGCACCGCCGCGGCGGTTTCGCCGACGCCGAGGAGGAAACAGAGGAGGGCCGAGGGATGATTGGGACGCAGCGGCTCAACAGTGCCGAAAGAATAGCCGTATTTCGCCATGCGGTCCTCCAGCCCCGTCACCAGCGCGCCGTAGGCTTTGGGATCGGTCACGTAAACCGAGGGGGAGCCGTCGTCCTTCGTTTTTTCGTCGTTGATGATCGCCTTTAAAAAGATGACGTCACAGTTGCGCTCATAAATGGCGCGGTAAAGGGAATTGATGATTTCTTCCGGCCCCTCATAGTCGTAGGCCTGATAGCGCCGCATGACAAAATCCCAGGCGTTGAAAACGCGGACGGCGTTATAATCCACGCTCTGGACAAAGGCTTGGAACCCGGGCCACTGAATATTCCCCTGTTCCGTCGAGGTCTCGGTAACGGCCACGGCGCCGCCGGTCGCTTTCAGATATTTCGCCAGCGGTTTCGCCCAGTTGTCATCGTCGGCGCCGACGACGCCGTCGCCGCTGTTCATAAAGTACGGCGACTGATAGGGCGCGAAGGTCTTAAAGACGTCGGCGGCGAATTTGGCGCCGTTGACGCCGTCTCTCGTCTTTGTCCGGGGGATGACCTGACAGCCGCTTTCCTCGATGACGCGGACCTGTTCGGGCCAGAGCCCCAGGCTGAATTCGGCCCACTGTTCGCCGGTCATGCCGTTTTCACAGCCGTAGATCCAGAGATAGCCGGTATCGCCGTCGGTGACGGTGCGATAGTGAATCGCTTCCGCCCGGCGGTCGAGGGCGTCGGTGATCCATTGAAACTCCGCCGGTTCCCCGCAGACCACCAGCAGGTCGCTGCGGTATTCCGACTGTTCCACCAGGGAGACGACGTCCGCGGGGAAACGGTCGCGCCAATCGGCCTCGGCGGTGAGATCCTCGGTGAAATAGCGCCAGATCTCTTCTTTCGGGTTGGAGGCCAGAGCCTCAATGTTCGTCTCAAAGAGCGCCACCTTGGTCACGCCCCGTTTTGACAGATAACCGAGCCATTCGGAAATATTGTGCTCCGACTGGTAGGACATCTGAGAAAAATCGCTGAAATCCACAACGATATCGTAATTTTTGCTCTCCGCCTCGACGCTCCAGCGGTGACCGGCGATGAAAACGGCGGTCACCAAACCAACGGCGAGAAGGATCCATAATACTGCTTCAAATCGTTTCGGTTTTTTCGTCATTCTTTTCACCCGTTTTCCCTTTGCTGTCCTGTTCGTTCGTTTTCAGCCGTTTCCGTTTCGGCGGCCGGCGGCGCGGCCTCTCTGCGCCACGGCGGCATAAAGCTCTCATCGTTCCGTCTGACTTTCGTCGGTGCCGTCGGTGCCATCGGTGCCATCGGTTCCGTTATCTCCGCCGCGTCCGTCGGTTCCTCCGCCGCTGTTTCCGCCGGAAGTTCCGGCTCCGGCTCATCATCGTCGGGCAAAAGGAGGTCTTCCTCGGCTTCACCGCCGGTCAGGCGGTCTTTTGGCGTCAGGCCGCCGCTCCGTCGATAGAGGACAGCGCCGGCCGAAGCCAAAAGCAGCACCGCCTCGACAATGAGACCGAAGAGGATGAACCCGGTATTGGTACGATCGGCGAAGAGCGTGTCCGCGCCGGTATATTCGGCGATGAAGTAATCGGAGCAGTGCTCAATTTCAAAGGAGAAGCGCCCCTGCTCCACGTCGATGGGGCAGGTGTACGCCGCGGAATGCGTTTCCGGGTCAAAGAGGAACAGCCCCCGCTCGACGCTGTCATCGAGGTTGGCGTAAAAGGAGACGGAAGCCTTGCCGGGAAGGGCGCCCTCCTGTTCAAAATGAAGAATCAGCGGGCTTTCCGCCATGGTGGAAATATCGTCCCAATGGTCGGTCTCCTCGGTGATCCGCATATCAAAATCCATCGGCGTCTCAATCCCGTCCGCCGGGAAGAGGATCTCATAGCGGACACCGCGGTCGGTCCGGCCGTTTAAAATGACGTCGGTATCGTCGGCGGCGGCTTCCTCAAAGACCAAGGCGGGAACAAGACCGTTCACCGTTTCGTCGAGGGAGACGTTTTTCGTCGGCGCTTTCGCCGTTTCCGCCGAGAGGAAGTAATCGCCGCCCTCGGCCAGGGTGAACACGGCGACGCCGTTGGTCACCGACAGATCGGTGATGAGTGCCGCTTCGTCGGCATTGGGATCGTAGCGATAGAGATGATACGTCCCGTCGGCCAGCGCCACGGTCACCATGGCCTCGGCCCTGCCGGGGAAGGCGTCCCGATGCTCAAAAGAAATGACTTCACCGTCGGAGACCATGGCGGAAATCTTTTCGGGATAGGCGCTCTCGCCGCTGATGACGGCGTTGAAATCCATCGGGGAGGTAATGTCGGTCCCGGTGAAGGAGATCGTATAGCGTTCGCCGTCGTTCCAGGTCCCCTCATAGACAAAAACGTCGTTCTTGCCCCGGATCCCCTCAAAGACCGACTGCGCCACCGTCGTTCCCTGGGCGGCGTTCTGGGTCGTCGTCACACCGGCGGCGCCGGCGTTGGCGGCGACGCTGCCCGCGGCGGCGGTATTCCCGCCGGAAGTGCTGCCGGAGCCGCTCCGGTTCGCGGTACTGCCGCCGGAAGAGCGGGTGTTGGCGGAACGGTTGGCCGCGGATGAGGATGAGGATGATGATGAGGAGGAAGAGGAATTCTTCGCTTTTGACGAACTCTGAGCGGAGGAAGACTTCCCGGCGCTGCCGCTGTCCTTTTTCGCCGCGGCGGGCAGAGAGACGACGGCGGGAGCGTGATGCTTCACCCCGGAGAAATCATAGAACACGTCGCCGTTCTGGAAAACGGCATAGGCCACCAGCGCGACCCGGGCCACGGAAGTCGTCGCCGAAGAGGACGCGCCCCCGGCGGCGGAGCCGAAACCGCCGTCGCTGTTTTGGAACCGCAGCAGCCCGGCGTAGGCGTCACCATGAAGAAACGTGTTGTCGGCGGGGTCCAGCCCGACGGCGCAGAGTCCCGTCACCACCGCCGCCGTGGCGGCGCAGCTGTTCTGGAACGCGCCGGAGCCGTTCTGCACGGCGGCGAGTTTTGTCAGCAGGGCGGACACGGCTTTCACCGCGCCGGGTTCCCCGGCTTTGTAATAGGGCGCCAGGGCGGACAGAACGAGACCGGCGGTATGAACGTCGGGGGATGCCTGACCGCTCAGCGTCTCCGCGGACTCACAGAGCGCGGCTTTCAGATCCTGCCGCGTCACCGAGGAACCGGCGGCGCGGGCCGCGGCGTCGCTGACGCCGTTGGCGTCGAGGGCCAGCAGAGCGTAGGCCACGGTGCGGGTCCCCTCTTTTTTCAGCGAGGCGAGACTGCGGGAATAAAGCCCCTTATAGAGCAGGTCGACCCGGTTGCGGTTGTCATCAACGCCGACGGAGGAGGGATCCTTCCCGGCGGCGCCGCAGGCCAGAGCCGCCCGGAGGAAGTCCGACACGGTATAGGAGGCGTTGCCGCTCTTCAAACGGGCGTTGACGTAACCGAGATATTTGCTGAAATCCTCGTCGCTGACGGCGGTCTGCGCCGTATCCCGTCCGGCGGCCATGATCAACAGGTCGTACCGTTCCGTTATGGCCTGGGAGAGCTTCTCGTCGGTCATCACGGCGCTGCCGCCGCCTTTTTCGTATTCATAGGTCTGATTGATATCGCTCCGCGGCGACGCGCTGACGCCGGCGGCGAACGCCGAAAAACAAAGGGCGGCGGCACAGACGGCGGCGGCGAAGCGGCGGAAAGACCTTTTTTCAGTTCCTGATCTCTGTTTTCTCATTTTCATTCGTTCCTTTTTTTTAGCGCCGGCGCGCGCTTACGCCGCGTCCGGCTTTGGCTCTTTCCCCGGAACAGGATCGTTTAAGCGGAAGTGGAGGCGATCATATCCACGCCGGTGCCGCAGATATCGGCGACAATGACGCTGCCCGCGGCGACAGGCGCCGTGACGACAACGCCTTTCAGCACTTCCATACAGTGAAAGACCGCGTCTTTCGGCAGGGGTTCCCGGGAGCGCACCGGCAGCGGCGCGCCGTTGGACACCCGCACCGTCGTCGTCAGCATACGGGTCGGATGCACGCATTCCATTTTGGCGTATTCCTCGCCGCGGCGGCAGAGGTTGCCCTCCACTTTCGTGACGGCGCCGTCGGTGAGCTCCACCGTCAGCAGGCAGCCCATCGGACAGCGGATGCAGGTGATTTGTCTCGTTTCTTTCATGATTTCAGCCCCACTTCAATCGTGATATCGCCGTGAACACGGCGGAGTTCTTCTTCTTTCAGCACAATGGACTCCATTTCACCGGGGGTGACAATGCGCCGGTTCCGCACCCGCAGGAGCTCGCCGCCGGAGGAAACGGAGATCATCGCGCCGCGGCAGACCTGATCGGGGCGGAAGAAGAGACGCAGTTCCTCACCGCCGCCGGAGATCCGCTGGGGGACGACGTAACGAACGCCGTTCCCGGCCCGGGCGGCCACGGTCTGCCGCCGGGGGAGTTCCCCCTTGAGATAGAGGGCGGCGGATTCCCCGGCGATCTCCGCTTCTTCCGAAACGTAATCGACGAGGTCGTGGACGTGGAGGACGTTGCCGCAGGAAAAGATCCCGCCGACGGAGGTCTCCCGATGCTCATCGACGACGGCGCCGCCGGTGACGGGGTCCAGCTCCACGCCGGCGGCGCGGGCCAGTTCGTTTTCGGGGATGAGCCCCACGGAAAGGAGCAACGTGTCACAGTCGATGAATTCCTTTGTTTCCTCGATGGGACGGAGGTTTTCGTCCACCCGGGCGATGGTGACGCCGGTGAGACGGTTCTCGCCGTGGATCTCCGTGACGGTATGGCTCAGCAAAAGGGGGATATCAAAATCTTCCAGACATTGGACGATGTTCCGTTTCAGGCCACCGGAATAGGGCATCAGCTCCAAAACGGCTTTGACTTCGGCGCCTTCCAGCCGCATCCGCCGGGCCATGATGAGGCCGATATCGCCGCTGCCGAGGACGACGACGCGTTTTCCCGGCATATAGCCTTTGAGATTGACAAAGAGCTGGGCCGTGCCGGCGGTGTAGACCCCGGCGGGACGGGTGCCGGGGATGCGCACCGCGCCGCGGCTGCGCTCGCGGCAGCCCATGGCCAGAATGACGGCGCCGGCCTTGATCCGCGTGAGGCCGTGTTCCTCGCTGACGCAGGTCACGACGTGATCGGCGCTGATATCCGTCACCATCGTATCGCACCGATAGGGGATCCCCAGCTCCCTGACGCGGTCGATGTAGCGGTCGGCGTATTCAGGACCGGTCAGTTCCTCGTTGAACTTGTGGACGCCGAACCCGCTGTGGACGCACTGGCGGAGGATGCCGCCGAGACGGGGGCCGCGTTCCAAAATCAATAGATCCTCGATCCCCTGTTCCCTGCAGCGGATCGCCGCGGCGAGACCGGCCGGGCCGCCGCCGACGACAACGAGAGACACATGGATCGTTCTGTTTTCTCTTTTCATATCGTCCAACTCCTTACTTCACCGGGCCGCTGAGGATTTCCGAACCGGGCCCGCGCTTTGTCACCTGATCCATCGGGATCCCCAGCTCGGCGCTGAGGAGCTCCGTGACAAGAGGCAGGCAGAAACCGCCCTGACAGCGCCCCATGCCGGCACGGACGCGGCGCTTTACGCCGTCGGTGTCGGCGGCGGGGGGATTGCGGCGGATGGCGTCGCGGATCTCCCCTTCGCTGATCTCCTCACAGCGGCAGACGATCCTGCCGTAGGCCGGGTCGTGGGCGATGAGGGAGTAACGCTCGTCCTCTCCCATTTTGCCGGGACAGGGGATCGGCGCGCGGTAAGGGTTGAACTCGCGCCGCTTGTGGGTCAGTACGCCCATCCCCTGAAGCATCGCTTCGACATAGGCGGCGATGGCGGGGGATGAGGCCAGCCCCGGCGATTCGATGGCGGCCGCGTGAATGAGGCGGGGATGAGTCGGCGACTGGGTGATGATGAAATCGCCGGTGCTGCCGACGGCCCTGAGGCCGGTAAAAGCGGTGATCACACCGTTGAGCGGCAGACCGGGGACGCTCTTTGCGGCGGCCAGGGTCATCTTTTCCAGCCCCGCCGCCGTCGTCTTTTTATCCTCTTTATCGTCGATATCCTCGGCGGTGGGGCCGATCAGCAGATTGCCGTGGGCCGTCGGCGTCACGAGCACGCCTTTGCCCATGGCCGTCGGCGCCTGGAACACCGTCTGCCGCACCACGTTGCCGATCGACCGGTCAAAGAGGTAATATTCCCCGCGCCGCGGCCGGATGGTGAAAAAGCCGTCGCCGACCATGGCGGCGACGCGGTCCGCGTAGAGACCGGCGGCGTTGATGACGAAAGCGGCCTCGACCGTTTCGCCGGGGGAGGAAATCTCAAAGGACGCTCCCCGATCCGCCAGGGACATCACGGGGAAATTCCGTTTCAGCTCCACGCCGTTGTCCATGGCGTTGCCCATGGCGGCGATCGTCAGCGAATAAGGGCAGACGATGCCGGCGTCCGGGGCGTACAGCGCGCCGACGGCGGCGGGAGAGAGATGGGGTTCCAGGGAGAAGAGCTGTTCCCGACCGAGAACATAGAGATGTTCCACGCCGTTGAGCCGGCCTCTGGCATACAGTTCCTGCACGGCGGCCATCTCCTCGTCGCAGAAGGCGACGACGAGGGAGCCGTTCTGACGATAGGGAACGCCCAGTTCCGAGGCGACTTTCGGCATCATGGCGCAGCCGGCGACGTTGAGCCGGGCCTTGAGCGTGCCCGGGCGGGCGTCGTAACCGGCGTGGACGATGCCGCTGTTCGCCTTGGAACTGCCCATGGCGACATCGTTTTCTTTTTCCAGAACGACGACGGAGAGGTTGTATTTCGCCAATTCCCTGGCGATCATCGAGCCGGTCACGCCGGCGCCGATGACGGCAATATCATAGCGCATGAAACGGTGTTCTCCCTTCGTATAAGCGAAAAAAAAGTCTATTTATCGCATCATATAATTATACATCATAATTATACCTCTTCCAGCGGTGATGTCAAGGCGAAAGGGACGAATTTAAGAAAATGATCATAAAAAAAGCGCGGACCGCCGCCGCGCCATGCGGCATTGGTCCGCGCCGTCGTTTCAGCGCTTATTCATCTTCTTCGTTTTCTGCGTCGTCAGCGGCGGAATCGCCGGAACCGTTGTTCAGCCGTGTATAATCCATGCTGACATAGCCCTCGGTGCCGTCTTCGGTCTTCACCTTATAGAAACCGTCTTCCTCACCGAGATACTCGGCGGTTTCCCCCTGATTCAGGGAACCGAGTTTTTCCGAATCGACGGAAGCCTCGGCGCGGAGGTTGACGAATTTATTAACGACTTCCACATAGGCGGAATCCGGGTCGTAGGTGGTCGTCTCGATATCCGAGGCGATGACGTAGCCTTCCTCTCCGTCCAGCGTCTTCACTTTGGACCAGTCCTCGCCCTTGGAGATCAGTTCCAGCACGGCACCGTATTCCACCGTCGCCACGATGTCGCTCTCGTTGGACTCCGAGGCGTAGATATCGAGGACATTGACGGAAGGCGTCACATACGTCGTCTTTTCTTCTTCCTGCTCCACGGCTTTCGGTTCCGCGTCGGAAACGGCGGCGTAGCCTTCGGCCAGGGTGAACAGCTTCGTATGGGCGTAGCCGTAAACGCCCTCAATGATTTCCAGTTTCAGCCAGGTATCGCCCTCTTTGACGCAGGTGGCGGTCTCACCGGGATTCATCGAGTAGATTACTTTCGATTTAGCGTCGGGCTTTTCATAGACGTTGGCGGTGTTTTCGCCGACGGTGACGACCTGTCCCGTCATGGAGCTCTCCGCGTCCGCCGATTCCCCGGTGCGGATGAAGGAAAACAAGCCGCTGACGCCGCCGTTCTGCACGATCATCCCGACGAAAAAGCCGATGATCAGGCTCAGCAGGACAGCGAGGACGCCGATTAAAATTTTCTTTTTCACAGTTTTTTCACTCCTTACGATCTCATCTTTTTTTATTGAGAGAAGAGGCCTGAAACGCCTCAAATCGCAAACAAAACAGTTTCCGCGCGCCGGCTCATTCTTCAATCGTCGGACATATCAAGGATCCCCAACTTCAGCGCGCCGGCAAAGATCAGCATCACCGCCATCAGCGAAGCCAGAATACTGTAGGCCGTCGGCAGCAGTGAGATCAGCACGGCGATGGTGCCGAAGAGGAACGTCACGGCGTAAATGAACAGCACCGTGTCCCTGTGGCTGAGCCCCTTTTTCAGCAGGCGGTGGTGGAAATGGCCCTTATCGGCCTGAAAGATTGGTTTGCCGCTGCGATGGCGGCGCACGATGGCGAAGAGCGTGTCGAGGATCGGCAGCCCCAGAATGAGGATGGGAACGGAAAGGCCGATCAGCGTCGCCCCTTCGGAAACGCTCATCAGCGAATAGACCGCCAGGAGAAAGCCGAGGAACAGCGAACCGCAGTCCCCCATAAAGAGCTTCGCCGGGTGGAAATTGGATTTCAGGAACCCGAAGATGCTGCCGACGAGGATGATGCAGAGCGCCGTAACGCTGTTGAGGCCGCTGGAATAGGCCACCACGCCGATGCTCATCGCCGCGATGCCGGAAACGCCGGCGGCGAGGCCGTCGAGGCCGTCGATGAGGTTCACGGCGTTGCAGACGCCGACAACCCAGAGCAGGCTTAAAGGATAGCCCCAAATGCCCACGTCGATGATGGAATCGGTAAAGGGAATGGTCAGAAATTCCAGGTGGACGCCGAAAATCAGCAGAATCGCGGCGGCGATGATCTGACCGAGGAGTTTTAATTTCGGGGAAATATCGCGGATGTCGTCGTAGAGGCCCACCACCGTGATGAAACTGGCGCTGAGGAGCAGGCCGAGAAAAGGCCTGGTAAAATTACCGTAAACCAAAAAGCCGCAGAGAAAACCGGCGTATATGCCGATGCCGCCCATTCGGGTCATCAGCCCCTTATGGACTTTCCGGCTGTCGGGTTCATCGTAGACCCCCAGCCTCATGGCGAGTTTTTTCGTTTGCGGCGTCACCAGCAGCGCCACGGCGACGGCGACGATAAACGCGAGAATGACTTTCAGCATAAGACCTCCCAAAGAAGGGAACGGCTCCGTTTTATCCCTTCGCGGAGCGAGCGAACCTGTTTTTGACCATTTCCCAGAGCCAGGCGCCCTCCCGGATCCTCAGCGCGGCGGCGAGGAGGAGATAGACGGCGACGGCGACGGTGATGGCGACACAGAGCAGCGCCAGATCGCCCCATCCCGAACACAGCGCCCGCGTCAGCGCCACGGCGATCCCCATCACGGCGGAAGCAAAAAAGATCTTGCCGCAGGAGATCAGCAGCGGACGAAAGGCCATGTCCGGCAGGTGTTTTCTGACGTAGAGGAAAAAGATCAGCATATTGGCGGCGCTGGCCAGCGTTGTCGCCAGGGCGAGGCCGTTGTGACCCATGCCGCCGATGGTCAGCAGGCTCACCGCGATGTTGACGGCGATGCCGCCGATCCCGGCGATGACGGGGACTTTCACGTCGGAGAAAGCGAAGAAAACGCGGAGCAGCAGCATGACCAGGGAATGGGCGATGATGCCGCCGGCGTAAAAGAGCAGCGCCGAGGAGGTCATCAGCGTATCGTCGGCGGTGAAAGCGCCGTGCTCAAAGAGCAGGCGCACAATGGGCACGCGGAGGATCATCAGACCCACCGCCGCGGGCACCGCCAGCAACAGGATGACGCCGACGCCCCGTTCCAGCGCCTCCCGGCAGCGAACGAGGTCGCCGCGGATGGCGTATTCCGACAGCAGCGGATAGATGGCCACGGCGATGGCGGAAACGAAGATTCCCGAGGGGAGCTGGGCCAGTCTCGCGCCGTAATTCAGCGAGGAGATGCTGCCCTCCGCCAGCCCCGAGGCGAAAAAGCGGTTCAAAATATAGTAGACCTGATTCACCGACATCCCCAGAATGATGGGGACGAGGGAGACCAGCGCCGCGCGGATCTCATCGTTATGACGGGAAACGCGGAAGCGGTAGCGCCAGCCCGCCGCGAAGGACGACGGCAGCTGAATCAGGAAAAAGCCGATGAAAGAAACGAGGGTACCGGCGGCCAGGCCCCAGATCCCCAGCGAATCACCGGTGAGCAGGACGAAAAGAATGATGATGATGCTGGAAAAAGCGGGGGCGAAAGCGGCGATGGTAAAGCGGCGGTTGGCGTTGAGGATCCCCGTCAGCGTCATGCCGAGGCAGAAAAAGATGACCGTGGGGAACATCAGCCGCGTCAGCCGCACAGCCAAAAGCGCCGTCGACGCGGCGAGATTCGGCGCCGTGATCCGGACGAGGAGCGGCGCGGCGGCGACGCCGATGAGGGCCACGGCGGCCATCAGCAGCGCCGAACTGTTGAGAAAGCTGTTGGCGGCGAGATTCGCCTCTCCCCGGTTGTCGTCGACGATGTACTTCGTCAGCAGCGGCACCGTCACGAAAACGATGGCGTTGCCGATGACCTGCTGAACCGAGTAAGGCAGCGTATAGGCGACGACATAGGCGTCGGTATACATCGTCGCGCCGAAGGCCCGGGCGATGACGATTTCACGGACGAAGCCCAAAAGCTTCGTCACGATATTCATCAGCAGAATGATCACCGCGGCGGCGGTGACGTTCCGTTTTAAGTTTTCCGACGGCTTCTGAGAAGTCACGGGATTATTCTTCCTTCCCCTCGGAAAGCGTTTCTTCGCTGTCGGCGGTCTCGGCGGCAGCGTCTTCGGGTTCGGTCACAGCGCCGTCTTCGGCGGCGGCTTCGATGGCCGCGGCGGTTTCCTCCGCCTCGGCGGCTTCACCGTTGTAAAGGGTGCCGCCGGCGTCGTTGCCGTCGACGCGGTCGGCCTTCCCCTCTTTGGAGAAGAAGCCCTTGATCGTGTCGATGATCTTCGTAAAATCAAAATGAGCGGAGGAAGCGGCGCCGGCGGAGGCGCTCCGCTGCGACTTTCCGGAACGGGCGTTGGCCCGGCGAATCTGGGCGAAAATCAGCTCCAGCTGTTCGTCGGTATACGACGCCTTTTCCCTGAGGTCGTCAAAGTTTTCCTCAATGGAGGCGACGATGGCGGCGGGGTCGTTGACGGCGGCCTTGAAATTGCGGATGAACGCTTCGCTGTCGTAATCGAGGAGGTTCCCCGTGGGCGTCAGCCCCAGGGCGGAAATGAAGGCGATGTCCCGGCGGGTGCAGCAGAGGGAAGCCAGGGGCTTCCGGCAGATCGCCGCGAGGATCATCGGGCAGAGATCCGAGGAGAAGACGAAATCGACGGTGTCGATGGCGGTGCAGAGAGACCGCGGCGTCAGTTTGCCGTCGACCTCGTAACCTTCGTTCTTCATCATTTTAAGGATCTCTTTGCCGAGACGGGCGTCGTCGGGATAGTTCACCGGAATGAAAACGACGTGATAGCCGTTGTCGATCATATAATCGGCCATGGCCGTGATCTGCGAGACCGGCAGATCCGTTTTGGGGGAGAAGAGGAAAGCGGCGAATTTCTCACCGGGCTTTTTCCAGACCGGCGGCGCCACGACGCCGAGGTCGTGGGGACGGGTCGGCGTTTTCCGCGCCGGTTTCGCGGCGGGTTTTTCCTCCGTTTGGGCCGGCGGTTCCACCATGGCGATCTCACCGGTGGAAGCGAGTTCCACCGTATCTGTCGTGGGAGCCGCGCCTTCGGGAACGACACGGATCTCAATTTCCACTTCTTTGCCTTCGTAGTCAATCGGTTCCGCCGCGGCGGGAGACGTTTCCACCTCGATGGTGATCTTTTCGTTCTCGATGGCCTCAAGATCTCTTTCCGCCAGTTCCGCCGGAGTCGGTTTTGCGGCGGGTTCTTCCGCGGCGGGCTCTTCCGCGGCGGGTTCCAGCAGGTTCGTCTGGATCAGCCGCCATTCCTTTTCCACATCACCGAGGGCCAGCAAGGGATCGACGGCGAGATGAATGCGGCCGCGGCGGATGCCCATGCCGTGGAGCACCTCGACGCTGTTCTGATCGGCGACGGAGATCTTCCGCACCTTTTTCATCACCCGGCCGACCATGGCTTTGGCCCGGGCGCCCTCATAGGCGGGAATGACCTGATTGAAGATGTAGACTTCCGTCTTACCGCGGAGGGCGGCGCTGATCACTTTCAGGTAATATTTCAGCTCGGAGAGATCCGCCGTTTCCTTCAGCAGCTCGCCGCCGCCGCTGATCAGCAGATCCGCCGATTTTACTTCCCGTTTGACGCGGTCCCATTGATCGCTCTTTACGGCGGTGACGTCAAAATCCTCTTCGGTCTGTTCCGGATCGGCGGAAAAGACGACGATCTCCATGGTTTCATCCAAACGGCGCAGGATATCGATGAGGCTCAGCAGCATCAGTTCCTTATCGGCGCTACCGTGACCGTAATACCCGGAAATACATACCTTTGCCATGCTTTTTATCCTTCTTCCCTTTTTATTTGATAAAATCTCAGAACACTCCGAACAACGGACAAAGACCACCCTCAAAGGGGAACGCGCCGCGCCGGGCGGCGAAAAACAACGCAGAAAGGGGATTTTAAAAGAAGAACGCGTCTTTGCCGTTATTCTGAATTATACGTAGCCTTAGTCTACACTATATTGTACCTAAAATAAGAGCGTTCATCAAGTTTTTTCTGAAAAAAAGTTAAAAATTCCACAAATACAGGGCGAAAACAGAAAACGCGCCGGGGGAGAACGGCGCGGCGGCGCGAAAATAAAGCGAAAAGCGACGGGTTCCGCGTACCGCCGCGGCGGTTTCTGTGGTATAATGGAACCAGCAAAGGAAAGGAGGCGCGCCATGAACGGAAGCGATGAGATCCGCCGCGCGGAACAGCTCGCTTCGGACCTGCTGAAACTGGCCCGAAGCGAGATCGCCGCCGCGCTGCGGTTTTTGGACACGGCGCTGTTCCGCCTGAAAGACGAGGAAAGCGACGTGAGCCGCTTTGAGGTGGACGGGGAAAAGATCCGCTACAGCACCGCTCACGTCCTCCGCCTCGCCGCCGAGGAAGAGGAACTGCTCCCCAGGGATCTCCTGCACATGCTCTTCCACTGCCTCTTTTCCCACCCCTTCCGCGGCGGCAGGGTCGACCCCCTCCGCTACGATCTGGCCTGCGACATCGCCGCGGAAAACACCATCAACGAATTGGAGCTCCCCTTTTTGACCTGCAGGCGCCAGTACCGCCAGGACAAAGTCATCGAGGAGATCAAAAAGCGCGTCGCCCCGGTAACGGCGGAAAAAGTCTATCGGCTGCTGCTCCAAAGCCCTCTCAGCGACGGGGAGCTTTTGGCGATCCGGGAGGATTTTGAGGCCGATGACCACGACGGCTGGTACGAACCGGCGCTCACCGCCGCCGACGGCGTCCCCGGCCGGGACGGCGGCGAGGAAAAAGACCGCCGCCGTCTGCAGGAGCGTCCCTCCGCCGGCCGCTGGCTGGAAACGGGCCGCGCCGTCGCCCTCGATATGGAGCTCTTTTCCGCGGACTGGGGCACCAAAGCGGGGACGCTCCGCCGCACCCTGGCGTCGCTGCGCCGGGAAACGGTGAGCTTTCGTGATTTTCTCCGCCGCTTCGCCGTCAGCGACGAGAGCCTTTCCGTCAGTGACGACGAGTTCGATTATATCTTCTACACCTACGGCCTGTCGCTCTACGGCAACATGCCCCTGATCGAGCCGCTGGAATACCGGGAAGAACCGAAAATCGGCGACATCGTCCTTGCCGTCGATACCTCGGCGTCGATTTCTCCCGGCCTCGCCCGGCAGTTCCTCGAATACGTCTTCGGCATCCTCTTTGAGGAAAAAATCTTTGCCGCTTCCTTCCGCCTCCTCCTCATCGAGTGCGACACCGAGATCCGCGCCGAGACCTTTTTCACCTCCAAAGCGGAGCTGACCGCCGCGGCGGAAAAGATGACCTGGATCGGAGGGGGCGGCACCGATTTTCGCCCCGTTTTCGGCCGGGTCAACGAGCTCCTCGCCGAGGGCGCTTTCACCGACCTGCGGGGGCTGCTCTATTTTACCGACGGCCGCGGCGTCTTCCCGGCGGAAAAGCCCGGTTACGACACGGCGTTTATCCTCGTCGAAAGCGAAGCCGCGCCGCCGGCGGTGCCGCCCTGGGCCATGAAGGTCGTCATCGACGAAAAGGAGGTGCGCGTCGTTTGACTTTATCCTACGGTTACGAAAAAAACGATACGGGCGTCACCCTGACCGACCGCTACGGAGAGGCCGAAGGCGTCGTCGAAGTCCCCGGGGAATGGAAGGGGAAGACCGTCACCGCCATCGGCGAGGAACTGTTCCGGGGCGAAAAGAAGCTCACCGCCGTGATCCTGCCGCCGACCGTCGTTTCCATCGGCTGGTGGGCGCTGCGGGACTGCGTCTCCCTGAAGGAGATCCGGGCGGAAGGCCCCTTAAAGGAGATCGGCTACAGGGCGTTCAGCGGCTGTACGTCGCTGACCTCCGTCGACCTGCCGGAAACGGTGGAGCACATCGGCGAGGCCGCCTTTTGGGGCTGTTCCGCCCTGAAACGGATCCGCCTGCCCGAAAAGATACGGGTGCTGCGCAACCGCACCTTTTACGGCTGCCGCCACCTTACCGACGTGGAACTGCCGCCAAACCTCCGCGCCATCGAGTGGGGCGCCTTTGAGCACTGCGCCGGTCTGCGCTCCCTGACGGTGCCGGAAAGCGTGACCAAGATCGGCAGCAATGCGCTGCGGGAATGCGGCGGCCTAAAGGAACTGAACCTCGCCGACGGCACCGAAGCTATTTCCGAGCACCTCTTTGGCCACAGAAAACTGCCGCCGCTGGAGCGGGGCTACATTCCCAACGCGGTCATCGACCGCTGGGAGGAGGACGCCGCCGTCATCCTCTCCCTCTGCTATCTGACGACAATGGAGCGGCACAGCGAAGATGAGCGGGCGATGTACGAGGACTACATTTTCAGCCGCGCCGATTCGATCCTCACCGCCGCCGTGGAGACCGCCAATCTCCCGGCGCTGGAGGGGCTGTATCACCTGGGCCTGCCCGGGGAAAGCGACATCGACGGCTGGATCGACCGGGCCAACGACCTCCGCTGCCGCGACGTCGTCGTCTCCCTGTTGGCCTACAAGCACCGCCGTTTCGGCCGGCGCTCCGCCGCCGACAGCGTCGCCGCCGTCTTCGCCCTTGGCGATTTTGAACTTTAACGAGAGAAGGAGAACCATGAATATCCGGGAAGCGAAAGAACAGATCAAAAACACGGTCACGGCCTATCTGCGCAAAGACGGGCGCGGACAATATCTGATGGAGGCGAAGCGCCAGCGGCCGGTCTTTCTCACCGGCGCGCCGGGGATCGGCAAGACCGCCATCATGGAACAGATCGCCGGCGAGCTCAACATCGGTCTCGTCTCCTACTCCATGATCCACCACACCCGTCAGAGCGCCCTGGGGCTCCCCTACATCGTCGAGAAGACCTACGGCGGGAACCGCGTTTCCGTCTCCGAATACACGATGAGCGAGATCATCGCCGCCGTTTACGACCTGATGGCCGATACCGGCGTCAGCGAGGGAATCCTCTTCCTCGACGAGGTCAACTGCGTCTCCGAGACGCTGGCCCCGGCGATGCTCCAGTTTTTGCAGTTCAAGACCTTCGGCCGCCACGCCCTCCCCGAGGGCTGGATCGTGGTGACGGCGGGGAACCCGCCGGAATACAACCGCGCCGCCCGCCGCTTTGATATCGTCACCCTGGACCGCCTCAAAGTCATGGAGGTGGAGCCGGATCTCCCCGCCTGGAAGGAATACGCCTACGAACGCGGGGCCCATCCGGCGGTCACCGCCTATCTCGACGTCCGCCGGGAGGATTTCTGCCGCGTGGAGACCACCGTCGACGGCGTCTCCTTCGTCACGCCCCGGGGCTGGGACGATCTCTCGGAAATGATGAAGGAATACGACCTCTGCGGCATCCCCGTCGACGCGGCGCTCATCGGCCAATACCTCCGCGACCGCCGCGTCGCCAAGGACTTTTTCGCCTATTACGAGCTCTACCGCAAATACGAAAAGGATTACAGCGTCGCCGCCATTCCCGCCGGGACGGCTTCGGCGGAGATGATCGCCAAAGCCAAAGAAGCCGGTTTTGACGAGCGGCTGAGCCTCGTCAGCCTCGTCATCGCCGCCCTCCACGCCGAAACCGGCGCCGTCGCCGACGGCGAGACGGCACTGCTGCTCCGCCGGGACGCCCTCCGCCGGATCGGGGCCGGGCGAAAAGAGGGCAAAACCACCGCCGCCCTGCTGACCTCGGAACGGGAAGCGGCGGCGAAACGGCTCCGCTCGGCGAAAGCCGCCTCCTCGCTGACGAAACGGGACCGCGCCGCCCTGACGGAAGCCGCGGAACGCTGGCGGGACTGCCTGGCGGACGAGACCTTTGCCGCCGCCGGCGACGAAGAACAGTTCCGGCGTCTTCGGGACGGCTACGAAGAGGACGTCGCCGCCCTCACCGCCCGGGTCGAGCAGACCCGGGATTCCCTGGACAACGCCTTTTCCTTTATGGAGCGGGCCTTCGGCGACGGCAGCGAGATGCTGATCTTCGTCACGGAACTGACCATCCACCGGGACACCGTGGCCTTTATCAGCCGCTACGGCTGCGACAAATACTTTGAACACGATCAAAAGCTCCTCTTTTACGACAGAAAAACGGAGCTGCGGGAGGCCCTCGCCGCGCTGGAAGAGTGACAAAGCGCGCAATATTTTTCAATACAGCGGCTCCCGAATCTGATACAATCGGGAAAAAGGAGGAAAAAAGCAATGGACAACAAAGCGTTTTACGAGTTATTTGAAAAGGGGAAACTGGTCCTGCCCGAAGGAGAAAAGAACTTTGCCGACCTCCCCTGGAATCCCCATAAAAAATTCGAGGGCGTGGAGCTGAAACACATCGTCACCTCGGAAGATACCGGCGGCGCCTACAGTTATCACCTGATCCGCGTCGCTCCCGGCAAGAGCATCGGGGAGCACAGCCACCACAACCAGGTGGAGACCCACGAGGTCATCGCCGGCAAAGGCACCTGTATCAACGGCGGCGCCGAATACGAGTACGAACCCGGCTGCGTCACGATCTTTCGGGCGGACACGGTCCATCAGGTCATCGCCGGGGACGAAGGCGTGATGGTCTTCGCCAAATTCTTCCCCGCCCTGAAATAAAAGAACCACAAAACAAACAGACCCCTGTTTCCGTATTTTGAACTGCACCCCATTTGTTAGACAAGTATGGTATACTACTAACAAGTGGGGTGTTGTTATATGCCAAAAGGAATATCAAACAAG
>CADBQN010000015.1 GCA_902796855.1 uncultured Bacillota bacterium
CCCTCAGACGATCGGGGCTTTTTCGATAATTTCTACTAAGCGCCATCTCTTGTCTTTGGACAAAGGACGGGTTTCCATCATACGGATCACGTCGCCGATTCTGGCTTCGTTGTTTTCATCATGGGCTTTATATTTTTTGCTGGTCTTGACGATTTTGCCGTAAAGAGGATGTTTGAATCTGGTTTCGACTCTCACAACGATGGTTTTATCCATTTTATCGCTGACGACCGTACCGATACGGACTTTTCTGCTTGTCGTTCTTTCCATTCTTTAGAGATCCTCCTTCCGATCAGACTTCTTCGCCGCGGAGCTCACGTTCTCTGATGACCGTTTTCACTCGGGCGATGTTTCTTTTCACGTCTTTAATTACCGCGGGATTTTCCAGCTGACCGGTGGCCAAACGGAAGCGCAGATTAAAGAGCTCGTTTTTCAGATCAGCGACTTTCTTGACTAATTCTTCACTCGTCATTTCGTTGATTTCTTTCATCTTCATTCTGCTTCACCACCAATCTGGTCTTCTCTTTTGACGAATTTGCATTTCACCGGGAGTTTGTGCATGGCGAGGCGGAGCGCTTCGCGGGCGACTTCTTCGGGGATGCCGCCGACTTCAAACATGACGCGGCCGGGCTTTACAACGGCGACCCAGTATTCCGGCGTCCCTTTCCCGCTCCCCATACGGGTTTCGGCGGGTTTTTCGGTGATGGGTTTGTGGGGGAAGATCTTGATCCAGACTTTCCCGCCCCTCTTCATATAACGGGTCATGGCGACACGGGCGGCTTCGATCTGACGGCTGGTGATCCAACCGCATTCGGTGGCCTGGAGACCGTATTCACCGTAGGCGATGAAATTGCCCTTGGTGGCTTTCCCGGTCATTCTGCCGCGATGCTGTTTACGATGTTTCACTCTCTTGGGAATTAACATTAGCGTTTACCCCCTTCCGCTTTTTTGGCCGCGGCCTTTTCGGGAAGGACTTCACCTTTGTAGATCCAGCATTTGATACCGATCTTGCCGTAGGTGGTGTCGGCTTCGGCAACGGCGTAGTCGATGTCGGCTCTCAGGGTGTGCAGAGGCACTTTGCCGTCGCTGATCCATTCGGTGCGGGCGATTTCGGCGCCGCCGAGACGGCCGGAGCACATGATCTTGATGCCGCCGGCGCCCATGCGCATCGTGCGGCCGGCGGCCTGCTTCATGGCGCGGCGGAAGGCGATACGCCGTTCCAGGGCGGAAGCGATGCTTTCGGCGACGAGCTGCGCGTCGAGTTCGGGTTTTTTGACTTCGTTGATGTAGATGTTCACCTTTTTGCCCGTCATTTTTTCCAGGGCTTTTTTCAGGGAATCCACTTCAGCGCCGCCGCGGCCGATGACGATGCCCGGTTTGGCGGTAAAGATATTGACTTTGATGCGGCCGGCGGCGCGTTCGATTTCAACGCGGGAAAGGCCGGAATCGAAAAGTCTCTTTTTCAGATATTTTCTGATCTGATAGTCTTCCAGGAGATAGTCGGAATATTCTTTTCTGGCATACCAGCGGCTGTCCCAGTCTTTAATGACGCCGACTCTGAATCCTTTCGGGTTAACTTTCTGACCCACGCTTTATGCCTCCTCTCTTTCATCAACAACAATGGTGATGTGGCTGCATCTTTTGAAGATGCGGTCGGCTCTGCCCATGGCGCGGGGTTTGATCCGCTTCCAGGTGACGCCTTCGTCCACAAAGATCTTTTTGACGAACAAATCGTCGCCGTTCATATTATTGTTATGTTCCGCGTTGGCAACAGCGGAGTTCAGAACTTTCAGAACGGGGGTGCAGCCCCGGTTCGGGGTCAGCTTTAAAATAGCACGGGCTTCTTCCACGCCTTTGCCGCGAACGAGATCGGCGACGTAACGAACCTTGCGGGGAGAAATCCGGATATGTTTCGCAACAGCTTTCACTTCCATATTTCTTATCCTCCTTAGGTTACTTCAGCGAGCTGGATTTTTCGGTGTTGCCGTGACCTCTGTAGGTGCGGGTCATGACGAATTCACCTAATTTATGCCCTACCATATCTTCGGTGATGTAAATGGGAACATGCTTTCTGCCATCGTGGATGGCGATGGTGTGTCCGATCATCTGGGGGAAAATGGTGGAACGGCGGGACCAGGTCTTGATGACCTGCTTGTCATTGCTTTCGTTCATTTTTTCCACCTTCGCCATCAAGCTGGCTTCGCAATACGGACCTTTTTTTAACGATCTGGCCATGATATTGCCTCCTTCCTCCGATTATCCTCTGGCTTTCACAATGAGCTTGCTGGAAGCCTTTTTCTTATTGCGGGTCTTGGCGCCGAGAGCGGGTTTGCCCCAAGGCGTAACGGGGGCGCGGCCCACAGGCGAACGGCCTTCCCCACCGCCGTGAGGATGATCGCAGGGGTTCATGACAACACCGCGGTTGGCGGGACGCACGCCTTTCCAGCGATTGCGGCCGGCTTTACCGATGGTGATATTTTCCTGGTCTTCGTTGCCGACCTGGCCGATGGTGGCTCTGCATTCGATGCGGACCATTCTCATTTCGCCGGAGGGCAGACGGAGCGTGGCGTAATTGCCTTCTTTCGCCATGAGCTGGGCGCCGGCACCGGCCGAGCGGACCATTTTGGCGCCGCCGCCGGCGTACAGTTCCACGTTGTGGACGAAGGTCCCGACGGGAATGGCGCTTAAGGGCAGGTTGTTGCCGACTTTGATATCGGCTTCGGCCCCGGAGACGATGACGTCGCCGACTTTGAGGCCCTGGGGAGCCAGGATGTATCTCTTTTCGCCGTCGGCGTAGGCCAGCAGGGCGATGTTGGCGGTGCGGTTGGGATCGTATTCAATGCCTTTGACCGTGGCGGGGATCCCGTCCTTGTTTCTCTTGAAGTCGATGATGCGGTACTGTCTCTTGTGGCCGCCGCCTTTGTGGCGGGTGGTGAGACGGCCGGTGTTATTTCTGCCACCGGTGCTTTTCAGGGGAGCGAGCAAGGATTTTTCCGGCTCGTGTTTGGTGATTTCCTCGAAGGTGGAAACCGTCATTCCCCGGCGCCCCGGTGAAGTAGGATTATACTTTTTGATACCCATTTTTTTCCTCCTTCTTACGATAAGCCTTCAAAAACCTTGATCTGATCGCCGGCTTTCAAAGTGACGACAGCTTTTTTGACGTCGGGACGTTTCCCTTCGTAGCGGCCCTGTCTTTTGATTTTGCCGCGGATCGTTCTCGTGTTCACGCTGACGACGGTGACGTCGAACATTTTTTCAACGGCGTGTTTGATTTCGATCTTGTTGGCGTCCTTCGCCACGGCGAAGGAATATTTGTTTTCCCCCATCTGAAGCATGGATTTTTCGGATACGAGGGGTTTTACCAGGATTTCATAAGGTTCTCTCATAACGCGAGCACCTCCTCTACTTTGGCCACGGCGTCTTTCGTCATGATCAGCTTGCGGCTGGCCAGAACGTTATATACATTGATGCCGGCGGCTTCGACGGGCTTGGCGCCGGCGAGATTTCTGACGCTCTTCATTACGTTTTCGTTGAATTCGCCGAGGACGACGAGGGCGTTTTCAGCCTCAAATTTTTTGAGGAGATCGGCCATCACTTTGGTTTTCGGCGTTTCCATCGCTAATTCGTCGAATACGATCAGTTCGCCCTGAGCGAATTTATCGCTGAGCGCGCTTCTCAGCGCGGCTCTCCGCATTTTTCTGGGCATTTTGAATCCGTATTCTCTCATATGAGGCCCGAACGCCGCGCCGCCGCCGGTCCAGACGGGATTCCGCTTCGTACCGACACGGGCACGGCCGGTCCCTTTTTGGCGCCACGGTTTTTTCGTGCTGCCGGAGACCTGACCTCTGGTCTTGCTTTCATGTGTTCCTCTTCTTTCCGAGGCTCTGTTCAAAACGACGGCCTGGTGCATCAAAGGAACGTTGATTTTGGCTTCGAAAACCGACGGATTCAGTTCCATTTCGCCGGCTTCTTCGCCCTGCATATTGTAAACCTTGATATTTGCCATGATGTTCCTCCTTTCCTACGTAGATATGACTTATGCTTTGACGGCATTCTTTACGATTACGACGGATTTTTTCGCTCCGGGGATGGCGCCTTTGATCAGGAGAGCGTTGTTTTCCGGAATCACTTTAACGATTTGCAGGTTCTGGATGGTCACTTTCACGCCGCCGTAACGACCGGGGCTCTTTTTCCCCTTGAAGATACGGGCGGGACCTTTCGCGCCGGCGGAAGCCGGACGGCGGTGATTCTTGGAACCATGACCCATGGGCCCTCTGTGGAAGCCCCATCTTTTGATGGTGCTGGCGAAACCCTTCCCTTTGGAAGTGCCGGTGACGTCGACGATATCGCCGACTTCGAACTGATCCAGGTCAAATTTCTGACCCAGGCTGTAGGCGGAAACATCATCCACTCTGAATTCTTTCAAAACCTTGGTGGGGGCGGTATCCGCTTTGGCGAAATGTCCCTTTTCGGGTTTGTTCGCCAGTTTTTCCTTTTTGACGTCGAAGCCCAGCTGAATGGCTTTGTAACCATCGGTGGCTTCATCTTTGATTTGTACGATGACACTGGGGGCGGTTTCTACGACAGTGACGGGAATGATTTTACCGTCTTCGGCAAAAATCTGCGTCATGCCGACTTTTTTCCCCATAACGACCTTCTGTGTCATGTTTACACCTCTCTTTCCATTCGTAGGTGCCGGCTGCCCGGCATTGCTCGCCTGTAATGAGCGGGACCTGAAAAACGCGGTCCCAAAAACAAACGACTTTCGTAATCTCGGCCTGTGCCGTGCGCTGCGTGAGCCGGAGCTCACGTTCTCTGAGGTTCGATGGATGCCTTATCCGCGGTAAAACTCGACGGCGGGCGGATTTGGGCGAACCAAACAGGTTGCCCAAAGTCGCG
>CADBQN010000016.1 GCA_902796855.1 uncultured Bacillota bacterium
CGTCAATCATGGGCCGTGTACCTGCTGGTCGAATAGTTTGAGCGGACGCACCTGTAATGTCTATGTTGTACGTTAAAACTGTGTGAATAAGAAAACACGATGAGTTTTGAGGCGCGAATTACCTGATCTTCGCGCCTCATTTATTTCCCTCGAAAATTTTATGCGCCTTTTTGAAAAAAATTAGTCCAAAACACTTGCAATATCCTGCTTTATGGTTTATAATATATCAATGTTGCGCCAGTAGCTCAGTTGGATAGAGCAACGGCCTTCTAAGCCGTGTGCCAGGGGTTCGAATCCCTTCTGGCGCGCCAGATATGGTGGGTGTGGCGAAGCGGTTAACGCACCGGATTGTGGCTCCGGCACACATGGGTTCGATCCCCATCACTCACCCCATTTGCTCTTTCTTCAAATTTACATATATTTTTATTTTGGTCTGCGGGATAGTGGGGTGTCGCCAAGCGGCAAGGCATCGGTTTTTGGCGCCGACATTCGTAGGTTCGAATCCTGCCACCCCAGCCAGAAAATGATGCGCTGATCCAAAAAAATCATCTCGTCCGGAGATGATTTTTTTGTTATATGCGGCCGATTGTATGTTGGGGAAGAATATGCTAAAATGAGAGCACCGAGTATTTGAAAAGGGATCCGATATGAGCGAAACGAGATACCAGGTATACGATCAAATGAAAATGATGGCGATTCTCCTGGTGATTGCCGGTCATTGTCTCAATATGTACGGCGCCGACGGGGCGATCCCGGTGATGAACGGTTCCCGTTTTCTCGCCGCGCTGGGGTCGGTGGTCTATCGCTTTCATATTCCCACGCTCTTTTTTGTCAGCGGCGCTTTGTTTGCCGTCGGATTGAAAAAGGGGAAGTACGGCGTCTTTTTGCCTTTTATAAAGGGGAAGCGCGGGCGGCTGCTGATTCCCTATCTCTTTTTTGCCGTTTTCGCGGTGCTGCCGACGCTTCTTATCTGCGGTTTGCTGCCGGTTTCCCGCGTGTATTTATTTGTGCCTTATCTGATTTCCGGCTATCAGGTCCGCCACTTATGGTACCTCTACTGTCTTTTTCTCGTTTTCGCTCTGATGTGGCCATTTAAACGTTTTTTAAAGCGGGAAAACGCCCTGAAAGTGCTGCTTCTCTCTTTTGTGGTGAGCGTGGCCGTCCGCGCCACGGGTTTTGATTTTCTGAAATATTTTCAGATCGGAAATACAGCTTACTACCAGTTCTTCTTTGTCTGCGGTGTTCTCTGTGAAGATCGTTTCGACGCGATCCGCGCGTTTCTTTTGAAACGGAAGCTGATTGCTCTGATCGCTTTTGGCCTGCTTTTGCTTAGTTTGTTTTTTGATTTCTACGTTTTTACCGGGTATCTGTATGCCTTCGCTGGTATCGTTTTAATCATCTGTTTTTCCTGTTTTTCGGCGGAAGGGTCGCCACGCCGAAAGACGGGGATCAATGCCGTTTTGGTTCGGGACTCCTATGGTGTTTATCTGTTCCACGCGATGCTGGTTTATCTGATTTATTACGCTTTTTCCTCGGTGAATATCTCTCCCTATATTTTGGCGCCCGTCGCCGCCGCTGTCTCTCTGTTGGTCTCACTGCTGCTCGTTAAAGTTCTGCGCTGTCTGGGGCTTGAGTTCATCATCGGCGAAAGGAAAAAGCTTCATGAATGATTTGACGGGATTCAGAAATTTTCGTTCGTTTCAGGGAATCCGAACGAAAAACGGCAGGACGCTGAGGGCCGGGGTCTTTGCCCGTTCGGATAATCCCCATGCCCTGCCGGAAGAGGATATGATCCTTCTGCGGGAAGCGGATTATCGGATCGTTGTCGATCTTCGCCGGGATGAAGAGCGAGCGGCCCGTCCGGATCTCCTCGCCGCGGCTCCTGGCTTTGAATATCATCCGCTCACATTGAACAGTAAGCCTTATTTGGGGCGTTATCCCTTATCGGACAGTAAAATGGTGGCCAGGGCTTATTTCAGCGAACTCCCCGCTGCCGTGGCGCCGTTAAGAAAGATATTTCATTTATTTGCCGAAGCGGAAAACGGCGTCCTCTTTCACTGCGAAGCCGGCAAAGACCGGACCGGTGTGGTCGCCGCCCTGCTGCTGACGCTCGTCGGCGCGGAGGAAGCGGAGATCATAGACGACTATGCCGCTTCCCTTGACAGGCTGTACGGTGAAGGCGCGGATGTGTTTTTGGCGGATCGGGAGCTTATTCCCAAGGCGGAAGTGATGGAATATTTTCTCGATTTCTTTTACGCGAAATACATCTCCTCCGAGTCCTTTTTCACCGGGATCGGCCTGTCTGAAAGCGATCGGGAAATGATCAAAAGAAAATTTGTTTCACGGTGAAAAACTCTTGTCAAAAGTGGGAGAAAGTGATAAAATTTTCTTATGAGTTACACGATCTGTAAATAATTGAAGGATGGGATCATGATGAATAAAGATAAACTTGAAGTATTGTACGATGAAAAAACGATTGCCGAACGCGTCAGCGCCCTCGGGGAAAAGATCACAAAGGATTACGCCGATAAAGACCTCTTGGTCATCGCCATTTTAAAAGGCTCTTTTATGTTTTTTTCCGACTTGCTCAAAAAAATCGATCTGCCGCTGGAAATCGATTTTATGGCGGCGAGAAGCTATGGGGACAGCACCCATCCCGGTGAAGTCCACATCATTAAGGACCTCGATAAACCGATTGAAGGCCGCCACATCCTGATCATTGAGGATATTCTCGATACGGGCCAGACACTGCACGCCCTCTATAAAATGCTGGAAGTCCGCGGGGCCGCTTCCCTGAAGACCTGCGCTTTTCTGGATAAACCGGCGCGGCGCACCGTTGATTTTTACGCGGATTACAAAGGGTATGAAATCCCCGATTATTTTGTCGTCGGATACGGTCTCGATTACGCGGAAAAATACCGCAACTTGCCGTACATCGCCGTCCTTAAAAACGTTGACTGAAAAAACGGTGCTGCGAGGCACCGTTTTCATGTAGAAAGGAATGTTAACATGCTGAGAAAATGTCTTGAAGATATCGCGCCCTACAGTCCCGGGAAACCCATCGACGAGGTTAAGAGAGAACTCGGGCTGGAAGAAGTTTATAAATTGGCGTCCAACGAAAATCCGCTCGGCCCTCCGGAATCGGCGGTGGAAGCGATGAAACTGGCCGCCGGGAAAGTATCTCTCTATCCCGACGCCGACGCCTTTGAACTCAAATCGGCGCTGGCGAAGTTCCACGATGTCAAAAGGAGCCAGATCATTCTCGGTGACGGTTCCAACGAGTTGTTAAAACTGCTTTCGCTCGCCTTTTTAAACCCCGGCGACGAAATCATTATGCCGAAGCCCTCTTTTGGTGAGTATTCCAGAACGGCGAAACTGTGCGACGCTTCGGTGAAGGCGATTCCGCTGACGGAAGACTATGTGATCGACCTGCCGGCGATGGTCGCCGCCATCAGCTCAAAGACGAAGATCGTCTATATCTGCAACCCCAACAATCCCACCGGCACCGTCGTCGATAAACAGCTTCTGAAACAGATGATGCATCGGATGAAGGATATCATCGTCGTGCTGGATGAGGCGTATTTTGAATTCGTTCAGGACGAGAATTCCCCCGACGGCGTCGCTTTCTTTAAAGAGTTCCCCAATGTGGTCTCGCTCCGCACTTTTTCCAAAGCGTACGGTCTCGCCGGGCTCCGTGTCGGCTACGGCATCTGTCATGAGGAAATCGTCGCCGCCATCAACAAGGTTCGGGAACCCTTCAACGTAAATTCCCTCGCTCAGGTTGCCGCCATCGCCGCGCTGAACGACGGCGAGTATCTTGAAAAGAGTATTCGTCACAATGCCGTGGAACGCGATTTTCTCTACAACGAGCTGAAAAAACGCGGTTTTCAGGTGGTCCCCGCCGAAGCCAATTTCATGCTCGTTGATGTCGTCCGTGACTCCGTCGAGGTATTCCAGGGATTGCTTAAAAAGGGCATCATCGTTCGCTCCGCCGATATCTTCGGTTACCCGACAAAGATCCGTCTTTCCGTCGGCCTTCACAAAGAGAACGAGGCTTTTTTGAAGGCGTTGGAAGAGTATATGGGAATCTAAACAGCGAAAAAAAGTGCCGTATCTCCCTTTTAAAGCGGAGCCGCGGCACTTTTTTTGTCCCATGTTACTGCGCGGTGAGAGGCTTGGAAACATTCCAGTGCCCGGCAATGCTGTCGACGATGTTGCCGTCGACCCGGATCTGAACGGCGTTGACGGAGTCAAACTGGCTCAGCGTATTGACAATGCTTTCAATGACGTATTTTTCTTCCGTGCTGCTCATCGCCGTGTTTTGGATCTCTTTGCTGAAATCAACGGTACAGAGGCCGTCGTCGGCGATGTTGATGCTCTGCACTGTTGTCCCGGCGGGGATGTAGGAGGACAGCGACTCGGTGGAAGGACCGGTCAGCAGCTCCTGTACGGTGGTCTTTGCCAGGCCGACCTGATTGATGACGCTTCTCGTTTCCGCGGCCAGCTCATCGTTGTTCTCATCAACAAAATAGAGGGAAACTTCTTTGTAGGTGACGTCGGCGGCGGTGCTTTCCGTCTGTTCCGGCGTCGGCGGCGCTTCACCGTCCGTCTCCGTTTTCGTTTTCGCTTTTTTTTCGCTGTCCTCGTAGTCGGGCAGGGCGGCGGTCTCCTCGACGGCCGTTTCCGCCGAACCGTTGGCGGCGGCGAACGCTTTTTCCCGAACGGTGGAGAAAAAGCCGCCGATCTGTGCCTGGAAAACAAAGGCAAGCATTACGACGAAGAGGATGCCGGTGACGATACCTCTTTTTTTCATGTGATCTCCTCCATGATTTTTTATATAGTTTATGGGTTCGTCCGCGCGGTTATGACAGAAATGATGGCGCGTGTACGCGCTTTATGGTATAATGGACGCGGAGGTATATTATGGCTAAAATACTTGTTCTCGCGGAAAAACCTTCCGTCGGTCGGGAGCTTGGACGCGTTCTCGGCGCGAATAAAAAAGGAAATGGCTGCCTGATCGGCAGTGAGTATATTGTGACCTGGGCTTTGGGGCATCTTGTTACCCTGGCTGAGCCGGAGCATTACGGCGAGGAATATAAAAAATGGTCCTTTGAGACGCTGCCGATGCTGCCGCGACCGATGGACCTGAAAGTCATTCCGGAAACTTCCAAACAGTTCAAACGCGTGAAAGAGCTGCTTCGCTCAAAGGAAGTGGAAAAGATCATCGTCGCGACGGACGCCGGACGTGAAGGGGAGCTGGTCGCCCGCTGGATCATCGCCAAAAGCGGCGTTAAAAAGCCGCTGCTCCGTCTTTGGATCTCCTCTCAGACGGATAAAGCGATCCGGGACGGGTTCCGCCATCTGAAAGACGGCCGGGCGTATGACGCCCTTTATCGTTCCGCCCAAAGCCGGGCCGAAGCCGACTGGCTCGTCGGCCTCAACGTGACCCGAGCGCTGACCTGCAAATTTAACGCCCAGCTTTCGGCGGGGCGCGTGCAGACGCCAACCCTGGCTCTGATCGTTGACCGTGAAAAGGAGATTCGGCGGTTCAGACCTAAGGAGTTCTATCGCCTCAGGGCCGATCTGGGCGTTTTTACCGCCGCCTGGGATAACGGCAGCGGCAGCGGTGCCATTGAGGATCGGGAAACCGCCGAAAAGCTGAAACGGTTCATTCTGAACCGGGAATTCACCGTGACGGAAGCGAAAACGAAAGTGAAAGAGACGCCTTCGCCGCCGCTCTTTGATCTGACGGAGCTCCAAAAGGAGGCCAATCGGCGCTACCGTTTTTCGCCGAAGCATACCCTTGATATGACGCAGCGTCTTTATGAACAGCATAAAGTACTGACCTATCCCCGCACCGATTCCAAATATCTGACATCGGACATCGTGCCGACGCTTCCGGAGCGGCTTAAGGCCGCGGCGGCCGGTGAGTACCGGGGAATTGCCGGGCGAATTCTCAAAAGCGGCGGCAGGATCGATCCTTCCTGCGTCAACGACGGCGCCGTTTCCGATCATCACGCCATCATCCCCACGGAGGAAGCGCCCAATTTCCTTAAAATGAGTGAAGACGAGAAGAAGATCTATCTGCTCGTCGTTTCCCGTTTTCTCGCCGTCTTTTTTCCGAAATACCGCGTTCGCGCTGTTTCCGTCACGTTCCGCTGCGGTGATGAATGGTTCAAAGCGCGGGGCAAAGCGGAACTGGAAAAGGGCTGGCGCGCCGTTTATGACGCGGAAGAAGAGGAAACGGATGAACAAAAACTGCCCGACATCAAAAAAGGCGATACGTTTACCTGCAAGAGCGTGTCGCTGAAAACGGACCGAACGAAACCGCCCCACCGCTATACCGAGGCGAGCCTTTTGGCCGCGATGGAGAATCCTTCAAAATACATCGAGGATAAAGCGATGAAAGAATACATCGGCGGCGGTCTCGGCACGCCGGCGACGAGAGCGGACATCATTGAGAAGCTGTACAACGCTTATTACATGGAGAACAGGGACAACGTCATTTTCCCAACGGATAAAGCGATGCAGCTGATGGATATTGTTCCGCCCGAGTTAAAAGAACCGCTCCTGACGGCGAAATGGGAAAAAGAGCTCGAGGCCATTGCCGCGGGAAAAAGCAACGGTGAGTCGTTTTTAAAGGACATTCGCGCCTATACCGTCCGTCTCGTGGATACGGTAAAGAACAGCGCGGCGTCGTACCGTCCCGATAACCTGACCCGCACGCCCTGTCCGGAATGCGGCAAAATGATGCTGGAAGTCAACGGCAAACACGGCAAAATCCTTGTCTGCCAGGATCGGGAATGCGGTTATAAGAAAACGGTTTCCCGAAAGACCCGTGTGCGCTGTCCGGAATGTCACAAAGTGATGGATATGTACGGCGACGGCGAAAAGCGGACCTATATTTGTTCCTGCGGTTTTCGTGAAAAAGTGGATGCTTTTCACAAAAAGCGCGGGGAAAGCGGCGGCTCCAAACGAGAGGTGCAGTCGTATCTCCGCCGCCAGCGGGACGATGAGCAGTGGAATCCTCTGGCCCAGGCGATGAAAGACGCCATGGAAAAAGGCGGTTCAAAGAAGTGACCGTGCCTTCCCGCGGAGAGGCGGCAGGATTTTTTTGCATTTTCCGTCAAGGTGTGTTATAATAAGCAAAAGACTAAAACCGGGAGGTTTTTGTGAATGGAAAAAACAGCTCAATACGTTCGTGAACAGCGACGAATCTCTGTAATGGCCTTATGCGCGGCGATTCTGTTCGTCTTCTGCTTCAGTTCCCTGGTTTCGGCGGAATCGCTTCCGCTGACATTTAAAACAACAAAAGATCAACTGAACATCAGAATCGCTCCGGATACTTATTCCTCCATTCTGACGGTCATCGACGAAGCGGGCACGGTGCTTTATCCTGTTGAAAGAACAACGTCGAATTGGTATAAAGTACGTTTCGCCAACAACGTTTACGGCTATGTTTATAAGGCATATGTCACCCCCGGTGACGCCGTGAAATCCGAAGTGAAGCTCTTCTCCGGCGCCGCTCTGCGCACCGCCGCCAATCGTACCGCTCCGGTGCAGCGATTGCTTTCCGTCGGTACGGAAATCGATCTTTCCTCCGCGGACGGCGACTGGTATTATGCCAAAGGGTATAACGAAGAGGAAGGGTATATCCTGAAATCCTCCGTAAAAGAGGTCTCCTTCAATTATCCCGCCGTAAAAGTTCCCGATGTCGCGGTGGATTCCATCAGCATCGTCGAAGTAACGTCCGCCTCTGTCGCGGCCCGTTCCGGTCCGAAGACGGGGAGTTCCGCCGTGGCGACGGTAAAACAGGGCATGCTTCTGACCGTCACTTCCACCACGAGAGAAGCGGACGGATATACCTGGTATCATGTTGTCGTTCCCGGCGGCGCCCAGGGATATCTCCGCAGCGACGCCATCAAGAGTTTTGATACGTCCTATATGAAGGGGAAGACCATCGTCATTGATCCGGGCAAGGGCAGTCTGACCTCGGAAACGGCGACCTCCATCAATAACGGCAACGTCGGTGTGACCGGCACCCTTGAAAAAGATGTCAACCTGGCGGTCTCCCGTTATCTGCAGGCTTATCTCAACAAAATGGGCGCCAATGTCGTTATGACCCGCACGGCGGACGCCGGGGTGATGACGCCCGCGGACCGCGCCGCCATTGCCAACAATAACAACGCGGACATCCTGATTTCGGTGAACTGCAACTTTAACCAAAACAATTCCGAGGCGAAAGGTACAAGTATCTGTTACTTCCCCGGCAATACGTCGACGGCTGTTTCCAGCGAGCTTTTGAATCAGCGGAAGCGGCTGGCCACGCTGCTGCAGCAGAATCTCGTCCAGGATATCGCCTCGACCAATTTGGGAATTCAGGAGGATACGTATACCGTTCTTGTTCGTTCGACGATGCCTTCGGTCTGGGTGCGTCTGGGCTATCTCAGCAACGCTTCCGAGGAAGCGAAACTGAAGACTTCCTCCTACCAGTTGCTCTGCGCTCAGGGCCTGCTGAAAGGTGTTCTGCTGTATTTCAAATAATTCCAAAATCAAACAGAAAAAATCGGACGCCGCTCTCTCATCGGGAGCGGCGTCCTTCTTCATTGCGGTATTTATTTGATCATTCCGATGGCGTTTTCCCAGCCTTTCAGCAATGCATCCCGCTGTGCCGTGTCCATTTTCGGTTCAAATACCCGGTCGACTTGGCGGTTGGCGATGATCTCATCGGTATTTTTCCAGAATCCCGCGGCGAGTCCGGCGAAATACGCCGCGCCGAGCGCCGTGGTTTCGATGGTCTTGGGCCGCTGGACCGCTTTTTGAATGATATCGGCCTGGAACTGCATCAGGAAGTTGTTGGCGGCGGCCCCGCCGTCCACTTTCAATGATTTCAGCGCCGTTCCCGCGTCTCGGGTCATGGCGGCCAGAACGTCATAAGTCTGATAGGCCAGCGATTCCAGTGTCGCCCTGATCAGATGACGGCGGCTGCTGCCCCGGGAAAGACCGCAGATAACGCCCCTGGCGTAGGGGTTCCAGTAAGGCGCGCCGAGACCCACAAAGGCGGGAACGACGTAAACGCCGCCGTTGTCCGCGACGGCCAGGGCGTGTTCTTCGCTTTCCGCCGCCGTTTGGATCAGCCCCAATTCGTCACGGAGCCATTGAATGGCGGCGCCGGCCACAAATACCGATCCTTCTAAAGCGTAATGAACGGAACCGTTCAGCCCCCAGGCGATGGTCGTTAATAAACCGTTTTCGGAGCGGATCGGCCGTTCGCCGGTATTCATCAGCATAAAACAGCCGGTCCCGTAGGTGTTCTTCGCTTCGCCTTCCTCAAAACATCCCTGCCCGAACAGGGCGCATTGCTGGTCACCGCCCATGCCGCCGATGGGAATCGCGGCGCCGAAAAGGTCGGTCTCGCCGTAGATCTCGCTGTTCGGTCTCGGTTCGGGCAGCATCGAGCGGGGGATCTCCAGCAGGGAGAGAAGTTCCTCGTCCCATTGAAGGGTGTGGATGTTAAAGAGCATGGTCCGGGCCGCGTTGGCGTAGTCGGTGACATGGACGCGTCCCTTGGTCAGGTTCCATAAAAGCCACGTTTCGACCGTCCCGAAAAGGAGTTCGCCCGCGTCGGCCTTTTGACGGGCACCGGGGACATTTTCCAGGATCCAGCGGATCTTTGTCGCCGAAAAATAGGCGTCGACGCGGAGTCCCGTCTTTGCTTGTATCATTTCCTCATAGCCGGCTTTGATCAGCGCGTCGCAGTCCGGCGCGGTGCGGCGGCATTGCCAGACGATGGCGTTGGTGACGGGCTTCCCTGTCTTTTTATCCCATACGACGGTGGTCTCCCGCTGATTTGTGATGCCGATGGCGGCGATATCACCGGCGGTGAGACTGCCGCGTTGGAGCGCTTCCCGTGCCACGGCGAATTGACTGTCCCGGATTTCCTCCGCGTCGTGTTCCACCCAGCCCGACTGCGGGAAGATTTGGCGGAACTCACGCTGCGCCTGGGCGGCGATGTTTCCCCGCTGATCGAAAATGATACAGCGGGAACTCGTTGTTCCCTGGTCCAGAGCCATGATATAACGTTTCATTCTGATCTTCCTTTCGGCGTCGTATGAAAACCCCGATTTCGCTTAAACTAAAGCGAAAAAGGAGGTGATTTTTTTATGACGCGCGACCGTGATTATAAATTCGCGGAATTAAAATCCTGCTGCGCCGATTCGATCTCGAACCTGGAAAAGAGCATTCGGGATGAGAACGGGAAAGAGGATATCGTTCTGATTGCTTATGAAAAAATCCGCTGAGCAGCGGAACCGTCAAAACAGGGCTGCGGGAAATATCCATTCCCGACAGCCCGTTTTGTTTGCCTCAGTATTCGCACATTTTCGCCACGCAAAACCGGCACATGGATTCTTCATCGTGGATGTGCTGCTGTTTTGCCGTGCAAAAATAATCCTTGCCTTTTTTGTAGATTTTGCCGCCGCCGGGAAGCTGCAGATCTTTGGGATGGAGCGGCGTTTTGGCGATAAAGACTTTGTAAAGCGTTAAAATACGGATGTAGTCTTTGAGGTCCGTCTGCCCGGGGGCGTAGGTATCCATATAGCGATTTACGCAGTCGACAATTTTTTGATAGTAATGAGAGGGGATATTTTCCCCGAAAAAGTCACCGGTATGATGCTTTAATTCCAGCATTGTTTCAAGATTGTACAGCGCGTTTTTTTCATTGAGATATTCGGGGCTTTCCACCGGATATTCCGTGGTCTTCCACTGGTTATACTGTTGTTCCAGCTCTTCCAGGGGCCATTTCAGCGCTTCCTGCTGCAGTTGATAGAGCAGTTTTCGGGAATCGAATGCCATGTTTGTTCTCCTTTCGATGGCTCAGCCGCCGATCATTTTAAGAAAATCGTCGATGAAATACAGTTCGTCGCGCTCTTCCAGAGTGATTTTCAGCCGTTTGCAGAGATCATGGAAGAGATGGCCGGTGTTCTCACGGCGGATCTTGATCTTTCTGGGCAAACCGTTTTCGCTGAAATATTTCGCGATCAGCTCAAAGAAAGCTTCTTCCTCGTCGCTCGTTTCCTCAAAAATGCATTGATCGGCGATGAATCCCTCATCGGTGTCGGCGATCACGCATAATTTAGGATAAAAGGGAATGGGCCCCAGCTGGCTGCCGACGGCGTTGTTCAGATAACATATATCCACTTCAATGGCGCGTCCCGTCCGTTTCAGCCTTTTCAGCCGGGCGACATAGAAATCATCTTTGACGATGTCCTCTTTTTCCTCGATCAGAGCGGGGTCAAAATCGGCGACGGACACGGTATCCCCGCCGTCGGACTCGTCAAAAACGATCATGGCTTTTTCGGGATCGGGCACTTCCGCGTCAAAGAGGGTCGCCGCGCGGTTGAACGCCGTCAACGCATGGGTGAGGCGCAGAACATCGTCCTGCTCAATGTACCAGGGCGCGAAACCGGGGCGGTTTTTGCGGAAGAAGACACAGTGATGTTCATCGGCGGGCGTGTAATTTCCCTCTTTCATCGCCGTTTCGTCACCCGGGCTCAAAAAGGCTTTTTCGCCGAAAATCACCGTGACGCAACTTTGGTTGGCGATGATGGTCTGGAACGTGATTTCGCCTTCGTGGCCGATGATGTTCATGTATTTTCTGATATCGTCCTCGCTGTCGTAGACAGAAACGCCGATGGCGTCTTCCTCATAGCCGTGAACCGTGGCGTAATAAGGTTCTTTTCTCGCCTTGGTATTAAGACGAAAAATGAGTTCTTCGGGAAATCTCCGCCAGGGCTCCGTTGTCAGTAATTCTTCCGCCAGGGGGAACAGCTTTTGCCACTGCTCCGGCGTGGGAATCTGAAACATAAAAATCACCTCTGAGATCGCATCCGCGAGGGGATGACTTTTAGAATTTGATTTCGTGAATCCGCAGTTCTATTTTAAAACAAAATTCCTTAAATCGCAATAAAAAAATGAGGAATTACGAAAAAAAGACTTGCAAAACTCTAAAAAATTTGGTATTATATTTTAGTAATTGCGATTGAAATTATTAATTGTTTTTGTAAAGGAGGTGTCGACATGGCAGTATGTCAGATTTGCGGGAAAACGACTCGTTCCGGAATGAAAGTCAGTCACTCCCATATCCGCACAAAAAGAACTTGGAAACCGAATCTTCAAAAAGTCAGGGTGATTGTTGATGGCACCCCCAAAAGACTTTATGTGTGCAGCAGATGCCTGCGTTCCGGCAAAGTGCAGCGCGCCATCTGAACCGAAGATGAAAAAGCGTTCTTTGAGAGCGCTTTTTTTGTTATCGGCGCGAAGAGAATGGAGGGAACAGTGAAATGGAAGACTCTATCAGCAGAAAACTGCGTTTGGCGCATGAAAAATATTTAGAAGGCTTTCTCGCCGGCAATCCGGCGAAAATGGCGGAGCTCGCCGGCGGAACCTTGGAGGGCGACACGATTCTGATCGAGCATTTTGGCCGCACGTTCCGTGTCGACGCCGCTTCCGGCGCGGTGGAGCCGAAACCGGATCAGCTCCTCGAAGAGATCCTCGTTTTAAAGTATTTACAGGAAGCCCAGGGCATGGAGGGGCCCGGCAGCGATTATATCGCCTTCATCCAGCTGCCCTTCGGCTCTCATCATATCAAGGCCTTTAAAGCGGAAGTGACCGATGTGCTGGCCGATGCCTTTGGCGCTGATTTCGAAGGGTTTAAAGCCGTTTGCGAGGCTCTCGGCGGCGTTCCCGCCAAGGACGGGGACATCGCCTACATTCTGCCGTTTTTCCCGAAGATCTATGTAAAAGTGATCCTCTGGGAAGCCGACGACGAATTCCCGGCGGCGGCGAACTTTCTCTATGATAACAAATGCAGTTTCCACATGGACACGGACGGTCTCAACGAACTTGCCAACGCGACGGCGGAACGCCTCGTAAAGGAAGGAAAAAAATGAGTCATTTTTTTGCCTATATCAGCAAAATGAAATGGATTCGGCGCTGGGGTCTGATGAAGAACACGGCGGAAGAAAACATCATGGAGCACAGCTGGCAGGTGGCGGTCATCGCCCACGGCCTCGCCACCGTCAAAAATGAGGTCTTCGGCGGCAGCGTCGACGCGGAACACATCGCCATGCTGGCGCTTTACCATGAGACGGGGGAAGTGATTACCGGCGATTTCGCTACGCCGATCAAATATTTTAATCCCGAAGTCAAACAGGCCATCGGCAAAATGGAACACCTGGCGAAGAAAAGGATCCATGAGATGCTTCCCGAAGAGCTGCGGCCGGCGTATCAGCCGCTGATTTTCCCCGATGAGGCGTCGGAAGAATATCAGATCGTCAAGGCCGCTGATCGGATCTGCGCCTATCTGAAATGCGTGGAGGAAATGAAATGGGGCAACCGCGAGTTCGAGAAAGCCGCGGCGTCCATCGGCCGCGACATCGAAAAAATCGACCGGGATGAAGTGCGCTATTTTATGGAGCATTTTGTCGAAAGTTTTTCGCTGACCCTCGATGAATTGAATTGACGCGGTCACGCTTCTGTGTTAAAATAATAGTGTTAAAAGGGGAGTAGTTGCAAGTGACGCTGTCAACATACCCGGCGCGCAGCCTGGCAGTGTCCACCGGTTACGGTAACAAGACTTTTTGACAACCTGCGGTTTTTCGCCGCGGTTGCCGAAAAGTCTTTTTTTGCGGAAGGAGGATTCATTTGAGCGTTTCGAATTTTCTCGGGCTTCTCGGCGGATTGGCGCTGTTTTTATACGGGATGCAGATGATGGGCGGCGGGCTGGAAGCCGCCGCAGGCAACCGGATGCGGGGGATTCTGGAAAAGCTGACGAGCAACCGTTTTCTCGGTCTCGCCGTCGGTGCCGGGATTACCGCCGTGATCCAGTCTTCCTCGGCGACGACCGTCATGGCGGTGGGGTTCGTCAATTCCGGCATGTTAAAGCTGCAGCAGGCCGTTTGGGTGATTATGGGGGCCAATGTCGGTACGACCATTACCGGTCAGCTCATCGCTTTGGATGTCGGCATGTACGCGCCGCTTTTCGCTTTCATCGGTGTCGCGCTGATCGTTTTCACCAAAGGAACCCGTCCCCGTCATTGGGGCCAGGTCGTGGCCGGTCTCGGGATCCTCTTTATCGGTATGGAAATGATGAGCGGAGCGATGATGCCCCTCAGGGATTCCCCGGCGTTTATTGAGCTGATGACGAATTTTAAAAATCCGATCATCGGTATTTTCGCCGGGATGATCTTCACCGCGGTCATTCAGTCTTCTTCCGCTTCCGTCGGGATTTTGCAGGCTTTGGCCATGAGCGGACTCATCGGTCTGCCCAACGCAGTTTTTGTCCTTTTCGGTCAAAACATCGGGACGTGCATCACGGCGCTCCTCGCTTCCATCGGCGCGAGCCGAAACGCCAAGCGTACCACGGTCATCCATATGATGTTCAATCTCTTTGGTACGGTGTTTTTCACCTGCGTCTGCGTCTTCACGCCTTTCGTTTCCGTTGTCGAGTCCTGGACCCCAAATAACGCGGCGGCGCAGATCGCCAATATGCACACGCTGTTCAATGTCGTGACCACGCTGATGCTTCTGCCCTTCGGCACCTATATGACGCGGATTGCCCGGATGATTCTCCCCGAAACGGAGGCGGAAAAAAGCGTCGGGTTCCATCTGAAATATCTCAACGATTTTGAGCTTTCCTCCGAAATGAGTTTCGGTTCGTCGGCGATTACGGCTTCCGGGATTACCCGTGAGCTCCAGCGCATGGGCGTCATGGTCCGCGCCAACGTGGAACAGGCTTTTGCCGCGGTGATGAAGATTGACGTAACATCGCTGGAAAAAATCGAGGAAAGGGAAGAGTACATTGATTTTCTGAACAAGGAGATTTTGAAATACATCTCCAGGTTCCTCGCCGGCAACGCCGGGGCCAACCCGGAAGAGACGGCGAAGTTCACCGGTTTTTTCCGCATCTGCGCGAATTTGGAACGCATCGGGGACCACGCGATGAATATCGCCGGTTATACGCGCTTGCTCCATAAAAACCGCATCGACTTTTCCGCTTACGCCAAAGGTGAGATCAGGGAGATGCAGAAAATCTGTGTGGAAACGATGAATGAAATCATGCGGACGGAACAGAGCCCGGAGGATGTTTTGTCTTTTGTCACCGAATCGGAAAAGAAGATCGACGAAATGACGGAAAGGTTCCGCGGCCATCAGATGGATCGGATGAGCTCCGGTGTATGCTCCGGGGAAGCCTGTGTCCTCTATTCGGAAATGCTGACGGATTTTGAGCGCATCGGCGATCATTTTCTGAACATCGGCGAGGCCGTTTCTCAATTTGATATCCAATAAACTTGTCCCTTGACAAAACGACGCGGGAAGCATATAATAATCCCATAAAACCTATCAGATAAATTGGTTTTATAGGATTGATTTTTCACGCGCAGGACTTTATGAAAGGGGGCGACGATGATGTGTGAGCTCTTTTGCTTCTCCGGTTCTTCAGCCACGGCTAATACGGATCTCACGCCCTATTTAAAGGAATTTTTCAGCCATTGTCCGCGGCATCCCAACGGCTGGGGTCTGGCTGATTTTTCCGTTTGCCCCGCGGTGATGTACAAGGAATCACTTCGCGCCGGCGACAGTGAGCTGCTCTCCACTTTGCTGAGGCGTGGGGTTTCTTCCTCCTCTTTGTTCGCTCATATCCGCTGCGCCACGGAAGGATCGGTTCGTCGGGAAAACAGTCATCCGTTTCGCGGAGCGGACGCGACGGGCCGTACCTGGACGCTGATCCATAACGGAACGATTTTTGACGGTCTGGAACTCATCAAGTACAGAGCGGTTCAAAAGGGGGATACCGACAGCGAGCGGATTCTCCTTTATCTGCTGGATCGGATTAACTGCGAAACAAATCGTCTGGGGCGGGACTTAACGCTTTTGGAACGGTGCGGCGTCGTCGATGCTATGGTACGGCGATTATCGTACCGAAATAAACTGAATCTGATGATCCATGACGGCGCGCGGATGTATGTTCATTATAATATGAAGAACACGCTGTACTGCGTGGAAGACCAAAACGGTATCTGCGTCGCTACGACGCCGTTGGGTGAAGAGGATTGGCGGCCGCTGCCGCTGACCGTGCTGTCTGTTTATGAACGTGGGAAATTGGTCTTCCGCGGCGGGAACCATAAAAATGAGTATCTTCCCGGCGGATTGGAAGAATTACATCGTTATGAATATTATATTTAAAGGATTTTCGATTTTTTGGGCGAAACCTACTATATAACCATAAAACCAATGAGAGTTTTGTATTCTTATGAGAACCGATGATTGGAATGAAGAAAATGCGTTTTTCGGATGAAGCGATCAAAGCGAATATTTTTAAGGGGCATTTCGGCCTGGAAATGGAAAGCCTGCGTGTGGACGAGCGGGGATTTCTTGCTCAGACGAAGCATCCTTTTGGCAGGGACCCCCGTATTTCCAGGGATTTCTGTGAAAATCAGGTCGAGATCATTACCGGTGTCGGGGACAGTCCCGACGACGTTTTGAGGGAACTGACAGAGATTCAGCGGTTCGTCGCCGGCGAACTGCTCCGGCTGCCTTCGGGACCGGAATATCTGTGGCCGTTTTCCAATCCTCCGTTCGTAAAGGGAGAAGATGATATTCCCATCGCGCACTTTGGCGGCGACCAAAAAGAGAAGGACGCGTACCGCAGGTATCTCGCCGGAAAATACGGGAAAATGCTGATGCTTTTTTCCGGTATCCACTTTAATTATTCCTTTTCCGATTCTTTTTTAACGGAAGGCTGGAAGCAAAGCGGAATGTCTTCTTTCCGCGCCTATAAGGACAGGCTCTATCTGGATCTGGCCGGCAAGCTGACCCAATACAGCTGGCTCATCGTCTATCTGACGGCGGCTTCCTCCGTTTGCGACGATTCTTTTCTCGAATATGAGACGATCGGGAAAAAATACGCTTCGCCCCGGTGCAGTGAAATCGGATATTGGAATGATTTTGTGCCGGTTTTCGATTACGCTTCTCTCGATCGTTATGTTGACGGAATTAAAATGTATGTCGCGGAAGGGAAACTGATCTCCGCCGCGGAACTGTATTATCCGATTCGATTGAAACCGAGGGGAGAAAATGATCTGAACTGTTTGAGAGCAAATGGCGTTGATCATATTGAACTTCGTATGCTTGATTTGAATCCATTGTCAAAAATCGGTATTTATGAATCCGATTTCAATTTTTTACAGTTGCTGATTTTGTTCCTCGTGTCGTCGAAACGGGAGGATTTTCCGGAGAATGAGCAGATTACCGCTGTTGAAAATGTGAAAAAAGCGGCGGAATATGATGTCTCGTCCATCGTGGAGAACGGGGCCGAGAAGGATATAAAAACCGCTGCCCTGAACATAATCGACGATATGCGGTGCTTTTACGGTGCGCTTTCGGCGGATGATTTGGTGAGAAAAACACTGGCTGTTCAGCGGGAAAAAGTGCTTTCGGAGGAAAAACGTTACGCCGTAACGGTGAGAAAGCGATTCGGCGGGGATTATCTCGAAAAGGGTTTATCTCTGTCAAAAGAGCGTTCAAAAATGATATGATTTTTTCGTTTTAGGGTGTAGCGGTGATTGATGTTTTTAAAAAAAAGAGATATAATTTTAGATAATTTATATAAGGAGGAAAAACGATGAAAAAAACGATTCTAAAACGAATGATGCTTTTTTGCTCTGTCTTTTTGTTTGCATTGTTTCCACTCTTCTTCGCATCGGAGGATGTTTTCGCCGCCGATGATGATGTAACAACGTATACGGTACTTGTCCTTGATACATCGGGACAAGCTGGTTTTAAATATAACAATCAATTGATTTATACGGCCGACACGGCAATCGGTTATGTTAAACAAGCCGCCAACACCTTTTTACTGGATGTGCTGAAAGCAAAAGGCGACCATTATGTTGCCGTTGTCTCTTTTACGGAAAACGCCGCGGTTGTCTCGGATTTTACAAATGATTTAAACACGCTTCGCGAAAAGATCAGCGCTCTTTCGTCATCCAACAAAGATCTCCGCAACATCGCTGCGGGGCTGGATACCGCGGACGCGCTTTTGCGGAAGATTCCGGATCAGGATAACATCAAAAAAAGCGCTGTCCTTTTTACGACAGGCATGACGAATACGGGGGACTACACTTATTCCGGGAAATACGACAGCGGTACGGTGGGGAGTTCCTGGAAGAACATCAGCACGGGCGTTAAACTATACGCTTACGCAAACACCGCTGTTAACTCGGCAAATACATTAAAGCAAAACGCGGAATTATATGTAGTCGGTCTGTTTGATACGATGGATGGAATGCCGACTCAGGGCAGAGCCGTTGCCGAGTTTTTCAAAATGACGGCGAGGGATCTCGCTTCGGTGGATGAGTCTTTTTATGAAATATATGATCCGAGCCAACTGGATCTTGGTTTTGAAGATGTCGCCGATTCCGTGACGGATATTCTGACTTTTCCGTTTAACGACGTCAGGTATTCCGATTGGTATTACCGCAGTGTGAAATATGTATGGAAACACAATCTTATGCAGGGGACAAGTCCCGGAAAATTCAGTCCCGAAATAGCCACGACACGGGCGATGATTGTCATGGTGCTGTATAATTTTGAGGGCAACCCGACGGTGAGAACAGAAAACACCTTTAAAGACGTGGCTGTCGGTACATGGTATAACGACGCTGTTACCTGGGCTCAGAACAACGGCATTGTGCTTGGCTTTTCTCCGGAACGGTTTGGCCCCGAAATGAACATTACCCGGGAGCAGATGGCGGCTATTTTATACCGTTACGCTGATTATAAAAACTTTGATACATCACCGAGAGCGGTCCTTTATCATTACAGAGACTGGAATAAAATCAGTAAATACGCCTTTGATTACATGGCATGGGCCAACGCAAAAGGATATATCCAGGGTACGTCGCCCTCAACGCTTTCCCCGAGGAATGAAGCGACGCGCGCTCAGGTTGCCGCGATTTTCCACCGGTTTTTCCGGGACGTACTGTAATCCTTTTTGATGACTTAATGCGAGCGCCGTTTCTCATCGGCTTTGCTAAAAGTCCGGAACGGCTTGATTCAAAAAACACGGCAGGCGAAAGGTGAAGCGTTTGCCGTGTTCTTTGATGAGTTCCGCGATTTCACGTGAAACAATAAACGAACATGTATTGTGCCCTCAAATGACATAAAAACCGCCCGACAAATGATCGGGCGGTTTGAGCATTACTGTGGTATTTAAAATCTTTACACGGCAAAGGAGAGGGCTGACAGGAGATAACGCAGATCGGGAAGGACGGCGTATTGTCCGAACGGGCTTCGGGCGTCTCTTTCGCCTTCTTCACTGTTTTGTTCCTGCTGTTGCTGCTGCTGTTGCTGCTGCTGTTGCTGTTGCTGTTGTTGCTGCTGTTGCTGCTGCTGTTGCTGTTGCTGCTGCTGCTGTTGTTGCTGCTGTTGTTTCTGTTTTTCTTCTTCCTGCTGCTTTTCCTTTTCCTTCTGTTCCTGTTCTTCGTCCTTTTCTTCTTCCTCTTCTTCGTCTTCATCCTCATCTTCGTCATCGCCTTCGCGATCCTCAATGGAATAACCGTAATCAGAGGGTTTTTTAAAGGACTCGTTTTCGATGATGCCGGCTTTATAGGCTTCCGCTACGACCATGCGCCAGATGACCGTCGGGTATTGGCCGCCGTAGACATTGGCCATATACTGTGCCGAGCCGTCGTCACTGACATCGTTGTCGTAGCCCATCCAGACCATGCCGACGATCTGCGGGGTATATCCGGCGAACCAGGCATCCTTCGTGCCGTATTTCCCTTTGAAGGTCCTTGTGTCGGGGAGCTGGGTCGTACCGGTTTTGCCGCAGATAAAGAGGCTGCCGATGTTGGCTCTTGTCGCTGTCCCGCCGGTGACGACGCCGTGAAGGAGCTGGCTCATGGAATAGGCCGTCGATTCCTTCATAACCTGTTCAAAGTCGGCTTCGTGTTCATAGACCGGCGTATCGTTTTCCGCGGCGTAGCGGCTTTCGATGCGGTGGATCGTGGTGAGATCCGTCTTATAACCGCCGGTGGCGTAACAGCTGTAGGCCGTGGCCATATTCAAAGGCGATACGCCGTAGGTGATGCCGCCCAGAGCGAGAGAGGGATTGTCGTCGTCATCGACGAGGGGAAGACCGAGCTTTTTCGCGAATTCCCAGCCTGTTGTGGTTCCGATTTCCTGAAGGAGGCGAACGGCGCAGGTATTGATGGAGTATTTAATGGCGGTGCTCATGGAGACTTCGCCGCGATAGCCGCCGCCGGAGTTTTTCGGTTTATAGGAACCGGTCAGGGGCGCGTCGAGAATGGTATAGTTAGGAGAATAACCTTTTTCCAGAGCGGGGCCGTACACGGCGAGGGGCTTGATGGTGGAGCCGGGCTGCCGTTTCATATCCGTCGCCCGGTTATAGCCGAAGCGGGTGTCGTATTCTCTGCCGCCGGCCATACCGTAGATTTCGCCGGTTTTCGGGTTGGAGAAAATCGCCGCGCTTTCAAGGCGGTCGTCGCCGTAGCCTTTCGGGAAGCTGTAATTCCCGGCCAGATAGATGTCGTCAAGTTTATTCTGGATTTCCGGCGTCAGCGTTGTATAGATGCGGAAACCGCCGGTATAAACGGAGCCGGTGCTGTAACCGAGTTCCACGAGGATGGAATCGGCCTCCTTGATGGCGTAGTCCGTGAAATAGGAATGACCTTCGGTACTGTCGTTGGCGGATTGGATATCGAGGATGATGGCTTCTTCCTTGGCGGCGTTCGCTTCGTCCGCTGTGATCGCCTGGGATTTTACCATTTTATCGAGGACGCGGTCGCGCACGCTGATCGCGCGGTCCATATCCTGGGTCGGCGAATACGCGTTGGGGGAAGGCAGCATGCCGACGAGGGTCGCCGTTTCGCTGAGGGTCAGGTCGCTGACATTCTTGTTGAAATAATATTTCGCCGCGGAACCGATGCCGTAGATGTTCTGGCCCATGAAGACTTCGTTTAAGTAGAAGGTGAGAATCTCATCCTTCGTGTACATCTTTTCCAGTTTCAGGGAAACGATGGCCTCTTTGATTTTGCGGTCGATGGTTTTGTCCTGAGAGTTCAGAACGGCGTTCCGCGCCAGCTGCATCGTGATGGTCGAACCGCCCTGGGCCGCGCCGCGGTGGCGGATATCGGCGACAGCGGCGCCGATGATGCGGATGAAGTCGATGCCGTTATGATCGTAAAAACGGGTATCTTCCGAAGCGATCACCGCCGGAATGATGTAGGAATCCTCATAGGCGGCGTATGTGACCACATCACGAAATTCCGACCCGCTGACCTCGAGAAGGAGATTCCCTTCGATATCATACAGCTCGGATTTGGACGCCTGCATGATCCCGTTTTCATCGAGTTCGTTCAGAGCGCCTTCAATGTCGTCGTAATTGGATTTAACGAGGAAGCAGCCGTAGGCGCCGACGGAGATAATGCAGAGCAATATGACAAGAATTGCGATGAGAATCACGCGTTTCAGCGTGGAATGCTTTCTTCTCTTTTTTTTCTTCTTCTTTTTCTTTTTATCAGAGGGTGAATCCGAAAAGGAATATTGTTTTTTAGCCATTTTCTTCCTCCCATTTGATGGATCTGGCCATATTATACCATATATCTCGCCGTTTGGGTAGAGAAACTTGTAAATTTTTACCCTTTATGTTATGATTATATTTACCATAAAATAATCAATGACCGGACTTGAGTTTTCGGACCGGTTCGTTGGAAGATTTCAGGAGAGAACACCATGAAGATCGCGGTCATCGACGGCCAGGGCGGCGGGATCGGCAAACATATTATGGAAAAACTTCGGGCCCGTCTGCCGGAGGAAACGGAACTGATCGCGTTGGGGACGAATTCCCTGGCGACGGCGCAAATGATGAAGGCCGGCGCCAGCGAGGGCGCCACCGGCGAAAGCGCCATTTGCTACATGGCGGACCGGGTGGATCTCATCACAGGGACCGTTTCCATTTTATCCGCCAATGCCATGCTGGGGGAAATATCACCCGCCATCGCTGCCGCCGTTGGCGGTTCCCGCGCGAAAAAATATCTCTTGCCGCTGAACAAAAGCGGCATCAGCGTCATCGGTGTCGTAAAGGAACCGCTGCCCCATCTTATCGATCAGCTTGTGGATATCATCGGAAAGGAAGGTTTTGATCATGTGTGAAGCGAATGTCTATATCCGCGACAAAGGGGAAAAAGAATATGAATTGCTGCTGGAATCCGTCGATAAGCTGATTCCCGGCGAAAACGAGATCATTGTTGAGAGCATCTTCGGGGAGCGGAAGATCGTCAAGGCGAAAATCGCCGACCTTTCCCTCGTCGATCATCGAATCCATCTGGAGAGGATCTGAAACGATGCGGGAAGCTGCCGAAGAGATCATTCAATGGCTGAAAGATCAGCTTGAAAAAACGGGAATGAACGGCTTTGTTCTGGGTCTTTCCGGCGGAGTTGATTCTTCCGTCGCTGCCGGTTTGCTGATGCGCGCCTGTCCGGAACACGCCCTCGGCGTGATTATGCCGGCCGGGAATCAGGAGCAGGATCGCCTTCACGGCATTGATGCCGCGGAAGCGTTCGCCATGCCCTATATCGAGATTCCCCTCGAAACGCATCGTCAGGGGCTTTGCGATGAGGTCGGCGCCGCTCTTAGAGAAAAGGGGATCGGCGTAAGGGACGAGCGCATGATGAAAGGCAACATCGGCGCGCGGCTCCGTATGACGACGCTTTACGCCGTCGGCAACAGTCTGAACTATCTCGTCGTCGGCACCGATAACGCCGCCGAGTTCTATACCGGTTATTTTACAAAGTACGGTGACGGCGGTGTCGATCTGCTTCCCTTGGCGCATCTGACGAAAGGGGAAGTCTTTCGCCTCGGCGCCTATCTCGGCGTGCCGGAACAGATTCTTCAGAAACCGCCCAGCGCCGGCTTTTTCGCCGGACAGACCGATGAAAGCGAGATGGGCGTGACGTACGCGGTCATCGACGCCTTTCTTCGGGGAGAAGAGATCCCCGAACGGGATCGGGAGATTCTGGAACGCCTTCACCGCGTATCGGAGCACAAACGTCATTTGCCGCCTTCCCTTCGGAAGACGGAAGAATAAATTTTTAGTTTATTTAAGAGGAGAAAACAACATGTCAGGACATTCCAAATGGGCAAATATCAAACGCAGAAAAGGCGCCGTCGACGCCGAACGGGCCAAGGCCTTTACGAAAATCTCCCGTGAGATCATCGTCGCCGTTCAGCAGGGCGGCCCGGATCCCGACGGCAATTTCCGCCTGAAACTGATGATCCAGAAGGCCAAAGCCGCGAATATGCCCAACGATAATATCAACCGCTGCATCCAGAAAGCCGCCGGCAACACCGAAGGCACCAAAATGGACGAGATCGTTTATGAAGGTTACGGTCCCGCCGGCACCGCGATTTTACTGGAAATCATGACGGATAACCGCAACCGCACCGCCAGTGAGATCCGCTATCTGTTCTCCCGCAACGGCGGCAATCTCGGCGAGACCGGCTGTGTCGCCTGGATGTTTGACCGCGTCGGCCGCATCGTCATTCCGATGGAAGGAAAGGACGAGGACGACGTCATGATGGCGGCCCTCGACGCCGGCGCCGAAGACGTCGGTTTTGAGGATGGGAACTGTGAAATCGTGACGCTGCCGGAAAACCTTGAGGATGTCCGCAAAGGCTTGATGGAGCAGGGATTTGAACCGTCCGAAGTGGAAGTGACCCGTATCCCGAAGAACACCGTCGCCGTGGAAGATGTGGAACAGGCCCGCCAGGTCGTGAAGCTCTACGACGCTCTCGATGAGTATGACGATGTTCAGAACGCGTACAGCAATTTCGAGATCAGCGACGAGATTTTAGAACAGCTGTAAAAAGTTTTACCCGCAAAGCTGATTTGCGGGTTCACTTTTTTATGGGAAAAATTAAAAATAAATCTTGACGAATGTGCATGAAAGGTATATTATTATTGAGTGAAACGCGGCGCGGTACTGCGATGTTGGTCTTACGGCGCTGTTCGTTCCGCGGGAAAATAATGAAATGAGGTATCATCAATGGGAAACGAAGAAAAAAAAGGTTTCTGGGCAGAGTTTAAAGAATTCGCTCTTCAGGGCAGCATCGTAGATGTCGCCATCGGTATGATCATCGGTGCCGCGTTCAGCGCCATCATCACGTCTCTTGTGGAAGACATCATTATGCCGCTCCTCGGTATCATTATCGGCAGAGTCGATTTCGCCACACTGTCCGTCACCGTCGGCGACGCGAAAGTCATGTACGGCGCTTTCATCCAGTCCTGCTTCAGCTTCATTCTGATCGCCCTGACGATTTTCTGCTGCATCAAAGCGGCGAACACCGCCAGAAAAGCCATCGAACGCAAAAAGGAAGAAGAAGCCGAAGAAGAAGCGGAAGAAGTCAGCGAAGATATCCAGCTCCTGTCTGAAATCCGTGACCTTCTTAAAAAGAACGACTGATTTAACCTGATATAGTACGCGGCCCGCGCCTGTTTAAGGCGTGGGCTCTTCTTTTGGGCAGCAAAGCGCTTCCCGCCAGGGAAGCGACAGCTTCTCCATGGTCCAGGCGGCGTTCGCCGGGCTGGTGGAGGGGCAGCAGATGACTTCGATAGTCCCGCCGTTCGCGATCTCCGGGAAATGTCGGTCAAAGAGTTCCCCGGCTTTTTTGCCGTTGCAGATAATTCTGTTGATCTTCGTTTTTCTAAGCAGTCCCGGGATATCGTTGGCCTTCGCCTCGGCGATGGAGCTGTCGGCGGAGCCTTCGATTTCACAGGCGGCGACGACATCCCAAAGGGCAACGCGGTTTTGACGGAGAAAAAGCGTTTTTTCCTCGATGGTGCGGGGCACGTCCGTTTGAAAGATCTCCGCCAGCAGCGGCCAGAAACGATTGCGCGGGTGACCGTAGTAAAAGGCGTTTTCCCTTGATTTGACCGAGGGGAACGTTCCCAAAATCAACACTTCCGCGTTTTCTCCGCAAACGGGGGCGAAAGGGTGCGTCACTTTTTCTTTCATGGCTGTAACCTCTTTTGTTTCTGTTGTTTCATTGTAAAATCGTTCCGTTTATTTGTCAATTTTTTCTTGAAAGAAACCGCTTTTTTTATTATAATAGGTTTTAGTAATATACGGGGATAGGAGGGGAAACGCGATGATAACAGAAGAATTCACTTTCCCCAGCAGTGAAGAGGGCGAACACATTTACGGAAGAATGTATCTGCCCTACGGGGAAATAAAGGGGATCGTTCAGTTCGCTCACGGTATGTGCGACTACGGCGACCGCTATGAGGACTTTTTCAGAGAGTTGATGGACTGCGGTTATGTCGCGGCTTTTTCCGATCATCTTGGCCACGGCCGCTCTCTCGGTGATCCGGAAGATCTCGGCTATTTTTCCGCCAGGGAGGGATACCGCAAAGTCGTGGATGATTTTGCCAAATGCTATGATCTGCTCGATGAAAAGTTTCCGGGAGAAAAGCATTATGTGATGGGGCACAGCATGGGTTCCTTCATTGTCCGCTATTTCATGGCCGCCTGCCGGAGGAATATGGCCGGCGCCGTTCTTATGGGGACGTCGGCGCCGAACCCTCTGGCCGGGATCGGCTCCGCCCTTGCCGGAGCGGTCGCGCTGATCCGCGGCGGGTACTATCGCTCTCCGCTTTTGGAGAAAATGGCTTTTGGCAGTTATAATAAAAGAATTGAGGAGCCGCGGTGCCTTTGGGATTGGCTCAGCCGGGATGAGAACGCGGTGGCGGGGTTCCTTGAGGATGACCTTCGCAACAAAACGTTTACGGCGTCGGGATTCAAGGATCTGTTCTATCTTGTCCGCGCCGTCAACCTGACTTCTTTTATTGACGATACCCCCAAGGAACTGCCGATTCTGCTCACCTCCGGGGAGGAAGATCCCCTTGGCAATTATGGGAAGGGGATTCAGAAATTAGAGGATATGTTTCATTCGATGAACTTCCGGGATGTCGAGTGTGTTCTGTTTCCCGGCGCGCGGCACGAACTTTGCCACGAGAAGAACCGGGCGGAAGTCTATGAAACGATCATTGACTGGCTGAATCGTCACGCCTATCAGAAAGTGACCCTTACCTTTCCCGAAGATGACGACGCTTCGTTTTTTGACTTTGAGGATGAGTAAGGTATCTTTAAAACAAATCGGATCGCCTTCTGCCGCGGCGATCCGTTTTTTTGTTTTTAGCCAAGGATTTTATGGCTTTTTTGGAAATAGTGATAGTCTTTTCTTAAAAAATGGTGTATAATGATTCTGTCTGTAATAATGACGGATTGATGAAGAAAACAGGATTGGGTGAGAAAAAAATGATCGGAGTCATCGATTACAAAGCGGGAAACGCCCCCAGCGTGTATAACGCCTTAAAGCGCGTCGGCGCCGACGGCGTAATGGTGCGTTCCGGTGAGGATCTTGACGGGGTGAACGGTGTGATTTTGCCCGGCGTCGGATCGGCGGAAGCGACCTTATCATCTCTGGCGGAAACGGGTATATTATCCGTACTGACCCCAAAAGTACGGGAGGATGGACTTCCGTTTCTCGGCATCTGCATCGGCATGCAGATTCTCTTTGAACACAGTGAGGAGGGCGATGTGGACTGCCTTGGCTGGCTGAAAGGGCAGGTCGTTCGTTTTCCTTCCGACCGCGTCCGTGTTCCGCAGATGGGTTGGAACGAGGTGGTTTTTCGTCGGGAGCACCCGATTTTAAAGGGAATGGGAACGTCGGGCCATTTCTATTATGTCAATTCCTATCATGTCGTACCCGAAGACGCTGAGGATATCCTCGCCGTGACGGATTATGCCGGTGATTTTTGCTGTATGGTGCAGCGTGAAAACATTCTGGCCGCTCAGTTCCATCTTGAGAAGAGCGGGCCCCTTGGTTTGAGACTGTTGGAGAATTTCGCGCGCTGGGCGGAAAGGGGGAATGATGCCTCATGCTGACAAAACGACTGCTTGCCTGCTTTGATATGCGCGACGGCATGGTGACAAAAGCCCATCAGTTCCAGGATAATTTTGATATCGGCTCCGCCGCGGAGATCGCCTGTAAGATCTATGAGGATCAGATCGACGAGATCCTCTTTTATGATATCACCGCCAGCGCCGAAAAAAAGCCCATCGATCTTGAGACCGTCCGCACCGTGGCGGAAAGGGTTTTTGTCCCGTTCTCTGTCGGCGGCGGCATCCGTGATCTGAACGACATGTATCAGGTCCTGAAAGCCGGCGCGGAAAAAATCAGCATCGACTCCATGGCTGTCCGCAACCCCCAAATCATCGCCGAAGGCGCCAAGGCGTTCGGTTCGCAGTGCATGATCCTGAGCATGCAGGTGAAACGGGTGGAGAAAACGGAAAAGATTCCTTCCGGTTACGAGATCGCCATTGACGGTGCCCGGACGTTCACGGGAATGGATGCGCTGGAATGGGCGAAACGCGGCGAAAGCCTTGGCGCGGGGGAACTCTGCATCAACAGCATTGACTGTGACGGGACCCACAACGGTTACGATTTGGAAATCACGAAACTTATTTCCGACCATGTCAGTATACCCATCATCGCCTCGGGGGGCGCGGGGAATCCCTCGCACATCGCCGACGCTTTTACGAAAACGGGAGCATCGGCCGCCATCATCAGTTCGATGCTGTATTCGCCGAAATTGCCGCGAAACTACCCTGTTTCCGAAATCAAAGATTATCTGACGGCCCGGGGCATTCCCGTGCGCCCGTATCTGAAGCAGTAAAGGAGAAAAGAAGATGAAAATTACCGATGAAATCATCGATTACGTCTCTTCTTTGGCCCGCCTTGATCTGAGCGGCGATGAAAAAGCGAAGATCAAAGGCGAGATCGAGAAGATCATTGACTATATGGATATTCTGAACACATTGGATACCGCCGATGTGGAACCGATGAGCCACGTGCTCCCGACGACAAACATCTTCCGGGAAGATGAGGTGGTCGCTTCCCTGCCCCGGGAAGAGATTTTGAGTAATGCTCCCGACAGTGACGAAGGCGCGTTCCGCGTGCCGAAGACCGTAGAGTAAAGGAGGCGGCCTTTGATGAGTGTATTTGAATGGACGCCTCTTGAAACGGCGGCAAAAATAAAAAAGAAAGAAGTCAGCGTCAGAGAAGTGACCGAAGCGGCGCTGAAGCGTGTGGGGGATGTTGACGCTGAAGTCGGCGCTTTTTTGCGGACAGAGGAAGATTATGCGCTGCGTCAGGCGGATATCGTTCAAAAGAAGATCGACGGCGGGGAGGAACTCGGCCCTCTGGCCGGTGTTCCCTTTGGCCTGAAGGACAATATTTGCACAAAAGGCTTGGAAACGACCTGCGCCTCGAAAATCCTGTCGGGGTTCAGACCGCCGTATCATGCCACGGCGACGCGTAAATTGGAAAAGGCCGGTGTCATCATGATCGGCAAAACCAATATGGATGAATTCGCCATGGGGAGCACATCCGAGACCTCTTACTATAAGACGACGAAAAATCCGTGGGATCTTTCCCGCGTCCCCGGCGGGAGCAGCGGCGGCAGCGCCGCCGCCGTCGCCGCGAGAGAGGTGCCTTTTACCATCGGTACCGATACCGGCGGTTCCATCCGCCAGCCGGCGGCCTACTGCGGGGTGACCGGTTTAAAACCGACGTATGGCGCTGTTTCCCGCTTCGGTCTGATCGCTTACGGTTCCTCGTTGGACCAGATCGGCCCCATCGCGCCGACGGCGCGGGACTGCGCCGCCGTGTTTAACGCCATCAGTGGTTACGACGAAATGGATTCGACTTCCATGCCGCTGGAAATCGACGCCCTCAGGGAAATTGATGGCGGCGTGAAGGGCATGAAAATCGGTATCCCGAAATCCTATTTCGGTGAAGGCCTCCATGAGGAAGTCCGCGCCGCGGTTTTGGCGGCGGCGAAGGTCTTCGCGGCGGAAGGCGCGGAAATTGAGGAGTTCGATTTTCCCATGCTGGATTACGCCGTACCCGCCTATTACATCATCGCCTCGGCGGAAGCAAGCTCCAATCTTTCCCGTTACGACGGTGTGAAATACGGTTTCCGTTCCGAACAGGCTGAAAGCCTCCGCGATATTTATCTGAAAACACGGACCGAAGGGTTCGGCGGTGAAGTGAAAAAACGGATCATGCTTGGGGCTTTCGCGCTGAGCAGCGGTTATTACGACGCTTATTATAACAAGGCGCTTCAGGTAAAGGCACTGATTAAAAAGGCCTTTGACGAAGCTTTCGCGAAATACGATATGATTCTCGGCCCCGTCGCCCCGACGACGGCGCCGAAGCTGGGCGAAAGTCTGAAAGATCCTCTGGCGATGTATTTAAGCGATATCTACACGGTCTCCGCAAATCTCTCGGGGCTCCCCGGTCTGTCTCTGCCCTGCGGCTTTGATAAAGAAGGAATGCCCATCGGCATGCAGCTTTTGGGGAAAGCCTTTGACGACGCGAAGCTGCTTCGCGCCGGCGCCGCCTATCAGAACGTGACGTCTTTTCATCGTGAAACGCCGGATATTGCCGAAAAAGGAGGAGAATCAGCATGAAATACGAAATGGTCATCGGTCTGGAAGTCCATACGGAGCTTTCGACGAAATCAAAAATATTCTGCTCCTGCACCACGGAATTCGGCGGCGAACCCAACACCCATTGCTGTCCGATCTGTACCGGTATGCCCGGCGTGCTCCCGAAACTCAACAAAAAAGTCGTGGAATACGGCATCGCCGTGGGACTTGCCACCAACTGTGAGATAACGCCTTACGGGAAATTTGACCGTAAAAATTACTTTTATCCCGATTTGCCCAAAGCCTATCAGGTCTCCCAGCTGTATCTGCCCATCTGCCGCAACGGTTCTGTGGAGATCGAAGGAGAGGGCTTTCATAAAACCATCGGCATCCACGAGATCCATATGGAAGAGGACGCCGGAAAACTGATCCATGATCCCATTTTCGACACGACCCGGGCGGACTACAACCGCTGCGGCGTGCCGCTTTTGGAAATCGTCTCCGAACCCGATTTCCGCAGCGCCGAGGAGGTCATCGCCTATCTTGAGACGCTCAAGGCGACGCTGCAGTATCTCGGCGTTTCCGACTGCAAAATGCAGGAAGGCTCTCTTCGCGCCGACGTCAATCTTTCGGTCCGGCCCGAGGGGCAGGAGGAATTCGGTACCCGGACGGAAATGAAGAACCTGAATTCTTTCCGCGCCATCGCCAGAGCCATCGCCGCCGAAAAGAAACGCCAGATCGAAGTCGTGGAAAGCGGCGAAAAGGTGATTCAGGAAACGCGCCGCTGGGATGACGACGCAGGGAAGAGCTACGCCATGCGCTCCAAAGAGGACGCTCAGGATTACCGTTATTTCCCCGAGCCGGATCTCGCCCCCGTGGTGATTTCCGAAGCGTGGAAAGAGAAAATCCGTGCCTCTCTGCCGATGCTCCCACGGGAACGAAAGAAAAAGTATATTGAGGAATACGGCCTTTCCGAATACGACGCCCGCCTGATTACCGAAATCAAAGCGCTGGCCGACTATTTTGACGAGGTGAACGACATCGTCAAAAACCCGAAGGAGGTCGCCAACTGGCTCCTCGGTGATTTCATGCGTCTCGCTAAAGAAGGAGAGGACGATTCCTTTAATATCCTTTTAGACGCCGCTAAAATGGCGGAAATCATCAAAATGATCAAGGAAAACCTGATCAACCGCAACACCGGCAAAGACGTGTTTTTCGCCGTGTGGAAGGAAAACCTCGATCCCCGTGCCTACGTGGAAGAGCATGATCTCGCCATGGTCGGCGATGACAGCCTCGTGCGGGATACCGTCGCCAAAGTGTTGGCGGCCAACCCCAAAACCGTGGAGGAATACAAGGGCGGCAAAACGAAAGTCCTCGGCTTCCTCGTGGGGCAGTGCATGAAAGAGCTGAAAGGAAAGGCGGATCCCGGCGCCATCAACGCCATGCTCCGGGACGCGCTGAAATAAATATATCAATTATAATTCAAAGCAGGTGATGGAATGAAACTCATTTTTTCCGGCGCCGATCACGAAGTGACGGGCAGCTGTCACTGTCTGACGGTCAACGGGAAGAACATCCTTGTTGATTACGGGATGGAACAGGGAAAGGATATTTTTGAGAATAAACCGATCCCCTTTGCTGCCCAGGATGTTGACTATGTCCTTTTAACCCACGCTCATATCGACCACGCCGGCATGCTGCCGTATCTCTATGTGAAAGGATTCCGCGGCAAGATCTTCGCGACGGAAGCGACGATGGATCTGTGCTCCATCATGCTCCGGGATTCCGCTCATATTCAGGAATCCGAGGCCGAATGGCAGAACCGCAAAAGAAAAAGGGCCGGTCAGTCCCAGATTGTGCCGCTTTATACGATGGAAGACGCCGAAAAGGCCTGTCAGCTCTTTGCGCCTGTTCGCTACGGCGAGATGGTCGATGTCGCGCCGGGAATCCGCGCCCGTTTCACCGATATCGGTCATATGCTCGGTTCCGCCTGTATTGAGGTATGGCTGAAAGAAGGGGAGACGGAGAAAAAGATCGTTTTTTCCGGTGACGTCGGCAATCTCAACCAGCCTCTCGTAAAGGATCCCTCCTTTGTGGAAGAAACGGATTATTTGGTCATTGAGTCCACTTACGGAACCCGTTATCATCAGATTTCCTCTTTTGATTACGCGACGGAACTGGCGGCGATCATTCAGCGTACCTTTGACCGCGGCGGCAACGTCGTGATCCCTTCCTTCGCGGTCGGCCGCACACAGGAGATTCTCTATTTCCTCCGGGAAGTGAAGGAGAGAAACCTCGTTCCCGATCATCCGGATTTTGAGGTCTTTGTAGACAGCCCCCTGGCCATTGAGGCTACGGCGATTTTCCGTGAAAATATGGCGGAATGTTACGATGAGGAAACGATGGCCCTCGTGAAAAAGGGGATTAACCCCATTGCCTTTGACGGTTTGAGGCTGGCGCAGACGGCGGCGGAATCAAAGGAAATCAACGAGGATTTCAAGCCGAAGATCATTCTTTCCTCCTCGGGCATGTGTGAAGGCGGACGCATCCGCCACCATTTAAAACACAACCTCTGGCGAAAGGAATCGACGGTTCTGTTTGTCGGCTATCAGTCCAACGGCACTTTGGGCCGGCTCATCGCCGACGGCGCCGAGGAAGTGAAAATCTTCGGCGAGCCGATTTCCGTCAAAGCGGAGGTCGCCGTGTTGGCGGGAATCAGCGGGCACGCCGATAAAGCAGGTTTGATGAACTGGGTCAGCGGATTTAAAACGCCCCTGAAACACGTATTTGTCGTTCATGGTGAGGATGAGACCTGCAGCGATTTTGCCGTTTTTCTCAAGCAGCAGTTCGGTTTTGAGAGCGACGCGCCGTTCAGCGGGAGTATTTACGATCTCGCGGCGGAATGCTATGAACTTCGGGCGGAAGCCGTTCCGGTCAGGAATCATAAAAAGGAAGGCAAAAAATCCATTGTCGATCCGTTCCCGACGCTGCAAAATCTTGGCCGCCGCCTCGGCAGTCTGATTACTTCCTATAAAGGTCGGGCGAACCGGGATATCCGGGCATTCAGCTCCGATTTGGAACATCTCTGTGAAAAATACGAAAACAATTTTTAATTCTGATTGGAAAAGTGGAGAGTAAAATGGATCGAATTGCGATTGTCTATTGGAGCGGCCGCGGCGCGACGAAACAGATGATGGAATATGTGAAAACCGGCATTGAAGCGGTGGGGAAGAACGCCGATGTGTATACCGCCGCGGATTTCGGCATGAAATTGATGGATCGGTACGATAAAATCGCCTTTGGCTGTCCCGCCATGGGCAACGAGGAACTGGAACCTTCGGAATTTGAGCCGATGTTTCAGGAGATCGAACCGTACCTTCGCGGCAAAAAAGTCGTTCTTTTCGGTTCTTACGGATGGGGCGAAGGTCAGTGGATGCTCGATTGGGAAGTCCGCGCCTATAACGACGGCGCCCTGCTGATGGCCCACGGTCTGATCGCCCAGGATGAGCCCGATGAGGAAGCGCGGATCGAGTGTGAAAATCTCGGTACGACCTTGGCCATCGCGTAACCGTTTTCAGCATCATTTGGAAAAGCCGATGGTGTCCGTTCGTCAAAACAACATCGGTTCTCACGAAGAATAAGAAAGCGCCGCCGGATGATCCGGCGGCGTTGTTTCTTGGGTTCGTGCGCGCTTATGATTCACTTATTTGGATGTGACGTTGATGATGGATTCCGTAAAATCAATGGATTCGACTTCACCCGTGACGGTCTTTTCTTCCCCAAAGAGGGTGATGAAGGTCAATTCGTCGCCGTTTTGACGAAAATTGGTGACGCTTTGAGCGAAATCATTCTGATCGACAAAGACTTTGGCGAGACACATTGTTTATTCCTCCTTTTTCGCCATTTCAAGGGCAGCTTCCAGTTTTTCGTTGGCCTGATCCTGAAGGGCTTTCGCCTCTTGAATCAGCGCGGCAATATCGGCTTTATCCATTTTTTCGGCGTTTTCGGCGATTTCACCGATTTCGTCGCTGTGGTGTTTGTTATGATGAAGCATGTGATCGAGAAGAATGGTCAGTTTTTCGCTGTTTAATTCCATGGAATACACTCCTTTTCTGTCGTTTCCTCCATTATATGCTTAATCTGACCAACAAGCAAGAATAAAATACGAAAATGCGAAAATAAAAACACCAAAGACGGAAAATTGAACATTTTATAATAGGAGATTGATTTCATTTCCGGAAAAAAATACCTTTCGCCCTTGAAAAAAACGATGATCTTTGGTATTCTAAAAGATATCAAATTTATATGGGAGAAAAATAAATATGAAAAAGCAATTTGGCGTCGGTATTATGGGTCTCGGCACCGTCGGTCTCGGTACGGCGACGATATTGATGAAAAACAAAGAGACTTTGACCGGACGCAGGGACGGGGAAATCAAGGTCGTTTCCGTTTTGGAAAAACGTGTGGATCAGGCTAAAAAAGATCTGGAAAAAATCGGCATCGATCCCGCCATTGTGACCGACGATTTTGAGCGGTTCATGACCGCGGACGGTCTCGATATCGTCGTGGAACTGATCGGCGGCGTTACTGTGGCAAAAGAATATATTCTGAAAGCGCTGAACAGCGGAAAAAGTGTCGTGACCGCCAACAAGGATTTGATGGCGATTCACGGTAAAGAACTGCTGGACGCCGCGGAACAAAATAAAGTGGATCTTCGTTTTGAGGCTTCGGTGGCCGGCGGGATCCCCATCATCAACGTCATGAAACATGATCTCGTCGCCAATGAAATCGAGTGTTTCATGGGGATTATGAACGGCACGACAAACTATATCCTGACACGCATGTATGAGGAAAACGGCGACTTTAACGATATTTTAAAAGAAGCTCAGGCCCTCGGGTACGCCGAGGCGGATCCCACCGCGGATATCGGCGGCTTTGACGCCGCCCGCAAAGTGGCAATTCTGGCTTCCATCGCCTATAATAGTCGTGTGACCCTGGATGACGTTTTTGTGGAGGGGATTGAAAAGATTGACGCGAGAGATATCGCCGCCGCGGATAACATGGGTTACGTCATCAAGCTTCTCGGCATCGCCCAGGAAGTCGACGGTGAAATCGAAGCCCGCGTCCATCCGATGATGATCCCGAAAAAACACCCGCTGGCCGCTGTCGGCGACACCTTTAACGCCGTTTTTGTCCACGGCAACGCCGTCGGTGAAACGATGTTTTACGGCCGCGGCGCCGGCGATCTGCCGACGGGCAGCGCCGTGGTCGCCGATATCTGCGCCGTTGTCAGCCACATGAAGAACGGCGTTCTCGGAATTGAGGGCTGCACTTGTTATCTGAATAAACCCATTCGGGCGCAGGAGAACTTTATCTCGAAGTTTTACCTTCGCATGTGTGTAAAGGATTCCCCCGGCGTCCTCGCGCTGATTGCCAAGATCTTCGGCGATTACGGCGTCAGCATTGCCTCGGTGATCCAGGAAAAAGGCGATCACCAGCAGGCGGAGCTTTTCATCATCACCCACAGCGTCCGGGAAGGTGAGTTCATGAAAGCGAAGGAAGTCTTAATGAATACCGATGCCGTTTACGGAATTGAGAATATCATCCGGGTCGAAAAAGACTGACCCGATCGCGTAAGAAGTGTATAGAAAGGATCGAAAACAATGGCATTGATTGTACAAAAATTCGGCGGCAGTTCCGTCGCGGATCCGGAATGTATCCGGCGCGTCGCCAAGAGAGTCGCTGAGGGATATGACGAAGGCAACGACATGGTCGTTGTCGTTTCCGCGATGGGGGATACCACCGATCACCTGATTGAACTGGCGAAGGAACTGAATGAAAGAGCCTCGGCCCGGGAAATGGATATGCTCCTCTCCACCGGTGAGCAGCAGACGATTTCACTCCTCGCCATGACGCTGAACGCCATGGGCTACAAGGCCGTTTCCTACACCGGCTGGCAGGCGGGGATTGTGACCGAAGACGTGGCTTCCAAAGCGAAGATCCTGAGCATCAGTCCCACCCGCATCGAGGAAAAGCTCAAAGAAAAATACATCGTCATCGTCGCCGGCTTCCAGGGCGCCACCGAAGAAGGCGAGATTACGACTTTGGGACGGGGCGGTTCCGATACGACGGCGGTGGCGCTGGCCTCGGCGCTGAACGCGGATTACTGTGAGATCTTTACCGATGTCGACGGCGTCTATACCACCGATCCGCGCATGGTGCCGGAAGCCCATAAAATCGACCGTATTTCCTTTGATGAAATGCTGGAACTCGCCACCATGGGCGCCGGCGTCCTGCACCCCCGCTGTGTCGAGGTGGGGAAGGAATTCGGCACAAAGATCCACGTCCGCTCCAGCTTCAACCATAATCCCGGCACCATCGTCGAAGCGCTGGACGGTAAAACCGTGGAACAGCAGATGGCGGTCAGCGGCATTGCCTTTGACCGCAACGTCGCCAAAATCTCCATTTTTGACGTCCCCGACCGTCCCGGCAGCGCCGCCCGGATTTTTGACGTGCTCTCCTCGGAGCATATCAACGTCGATATGATCATCCAGGCCGGTCAGCGCCGCAACGAAAATAAAATCTCCTTTACGATCTCCTCCGATGACCTCGAAAAGACCAAAGGACTGATGGAGGCGATGAAATGGGAATTCCACGCCAAAGACACGGAGTATATCGATAATATTGCCAAAGTCTCCATTGTCGGCGCCGGTATGATTACGAATCCCGGGGTCGCGGCGCGGATGTTCGACATTCTGGCTGAAAACGGCATCAATATTCAGATGATCGCCACATCCGAAATCAAGGTCTCCTGCGCCATTGACGAGGGGGATCTCGAAAAAGCCGTCAAAGCTCTTCACGAAGGATTCGGGCTGAGTGTGAAGCAAGACTGAAAACGTGTATCACCAGCTAAATTATATTTAAATTTTAAAAATAACTGTTGACATTAGGCGTTGAATGGCGTATAATGTAATCCGTTCGGGGCGTAGCTCAGTTTGGCTAGAGCGCTACCTTGGGGTGGTAGAGGTCGCACGTTCAAGTCGTGTCGCTCCGACCAGTTGAATAAGGCCCTCCTGCAGGGATAAAGAAAAAGATGGAGTATTTTTATTCCATCTTTTTTCTATGTTTTTTCAGGAAAACGTGCCGTGAACGTGCCATTTTTTCAAGATGATTGTTGACAGGCGGTTCGTTCTGTACTATAATATGCACAAATAAAAGTTCATATCTGTATCACAAGGTGCTTTGCTTAATAGGGAAGCAGGTGCGATGCCTGCACGGTCCCGCCACTGTATGGCAGAGGGAACGCCGTAACCACTCGTTCATTTTAATGGGCGGGGAAGGGGCGCTGACCGATGACGCCGAGTCAGGAGACCTGCCTTGACGATTTATGGGAATTCAGGTAAGAGTTCACATCACTGAAAGATGTGGACTCTTTTATCTTTTCTAAGGAGGGATTCCCATTGAACACCATTGTACTGACAGGGCGCGAAACGATCGCCGCGGAAGAGCGGCCGATGCCTTCTCCCGGTCCCGGCGAGATGGTCATTGCCGTTGTGTACTGCGGCATCTGCCGCACGGACAGAAAATGCTACCGGCAGGGGCAGCGTGATCTTCATCTGCCCCGGGTCCTCGGTCATGAATTCAGCGGTGTTATCGCCGCCGTCGGCGAAGGCGTCGCGGAGGAACGTATCGGCGAGCGCGTGACTGTCCATCCCGGGATCGCCTGCGCCGAGTGCGCTCATTGCCGGTCGGGGAACGATCAGTGCTGCCGCGAGATGAAAATCCTCGGCTTCCATCTGGACGGCGGTTTTTCCCGTTACTGCCTGATACCGGCGGACGGCGTAAAGAACGGTATCGTGCGCCCCGTTCCGGATCATGTCCCGCTGCGGCACGCCGCGATGTGCGAGCCTCTGGGCTGCGTCGTTCATATGATTCGGCAGATGGATCCGAAAAACACGGATTCCGCTTTGATTTTAGGCGGCGGCGTCCTCGGTTTTATGATGGCGATGCTGCTGCGTCATTACGGCGTGAGACATATCGTGATTTCCGAGCCGAATGAAAAAAAGAGAAAACTGCTGCGCCGCCGTGATTACATCGCGTGCCTGCCGGAAAAAAATCCCGAGCTCATGGAAGATATCGGCGTCAGCGGCTTTGACGCCGCCATTCCCTGCGCTCCTTATTCCGAATGTTTCGCACAGGCGGTCAACAGCCTGAAAAACGACGGTTTTTTCGGCTTTTTCAGCGGCCTGATCGATGGCGGCGCAATCACGGCAAAAGTACTGAACCAAATTCATTATAAAGAACTCTCCGTCAAAGGAGTCTACGGATGCGGAACGCGCGACACGGCGGAAGCCCTGCGGCTGATGGCGGACGGCTTTGATCTTTCCGCACTTCCCGTCACGACGGTCGGGCTGGGCGAAGCGGAAAACGTGCTGAAACAAACCGAAACGGAAAACGCCTTTTTGACGATGATTGAATATGAAGGAGGAAACGCGAAATGATGAACATCGGACACGCCGTCAACGACCTGATTGCCGGCAAAGATCTTTCTTTCAGCGATACGGAAGCGATCTTCCGTCAGATTATACAGAATGAGGAGTCCGCCATGGATCAGGGCGCTTTTCTCGCCGCCATCACGGCGAAAGGGGCCGTGCCCGAAGAGATCGCGGCGATTTGGAAAGTCATTGACGAAACGGATACAAATAAAGTGACCATCAGAACGGAGCGGCCATTGGCGGAAAACAGCGGCACCGGTATGGACGCTTTTAAGACCTTTAATATCAGTACCGCCGCGGCGGTCGCGGCATCATCCGCCGGAGCGGCGGTGGCGCGCCACGGTTCCAGAGGGATCACTTCCAAATGCGGCACCGTTGATGTGGCGGAAGCCCTTGGCGTGCGGACGGAACTGAGCGTGGAAAAAGTAGCGAAATCCGTTGAAACCTGCGGTATCGGTCTGTTTAACGGGATGAGCCCGCTGGTCCACCCGGCGGGCCTCGGCCGGATTTTAAGTCAGATCCACTTCGGAACCGTGCTGAACATCGCCGCGTCTTTGGCGAACCCCTGCGCTCCCGTTTACGGTCTGCGCGGCGTCAATGATCCCGCGATCATCCGCTCCACGGCGGAGATCATGCGTCAGATCGGTTACCGCCGCGTCTTCGTTCTCCACGGTTATCTCGGTGAAGATAACTTGGGGATTGACGAGGCAACCACGCTGGGCAGGACGATCTATACGGAAATCGACGCGGAGGGGAACGTGACGGAGGGAGCGTTCTATCCCGAGGATCTTGGCTTAAAACGCGGCAAAAAAGAAGAGATTGCGGCGCTGGGCGACGCCGTTAGGGAGGCGGCAAGACTCAGGGAGATCCTCAATGGGAGAGGGGGCGCGTCGGCCCGGGATATCGTTGCGCTGAACGGCGGACTGATCCTCTATCTGACGGGACTTGCCGGGACGATCCAAAAAGGAATCGACCTCGCCCGGGAACAGCTTGAAACGGGCAAAGCCGGGGAAAAACTGAACGAATGGGTCGCGGCTCAGAGCTAAAAAGGGGGATTGGGAAATGATTTTATATGCAGTAAAAACAAACGGAAAATATCTGCGTCGGCGGCCCGACGGAACCGTTGATATCGTCACCTTGGAGAAAGCCTCGGTCTACCCGGATATCAATAAAGCGGCGGACGCGAAAGAACTGTTTGGAGGCGGAAAGATCGTCAAACTTGTTTTTACGGAAGAGGAGGCCGAATCATAAAGAATCCCCGCGCCGCGGGGAATGGAAAAAGAGAGAATCCCGAGGAAACATCCTCGGGATTCTGTTTGGCAGGGGAGGCTGGATTCGAACCAGCGAGTCACGGACCCAGAAACCGTTGCCTTGCCGCTTGGCCACACCCCTATATATTTTTCTCTGTTCTGGTCGGGACGACAGGATTTGAACCTGCGGCCTCCTGATCCCAAATCAGGTGCGCTACCAAACTGCGCTACGTCCCGCTGTCCCGTGAAAAATAGTATATCAAACGCCATTCCCTTTGTCAAGCGGTTTTTTTATAGAAAACGATGTTTTCAACTTTTTTGACAGAAATGTGTAATTGAATCCGGCGAAAAATTGCGTTATAATGTAATAGAAAAATTGGGTGCAAACGATGCAGTTATTGACTTTTCGTATTTTACGATGGTCAAAACGCATCGGAACAATCTCATTTTTCGACGAAAATTTTACGTGATTTTTTCACGATTTTAGAAAAAAATTCCTGTTTAACAGAAGTTAACAACAAAACAAACAGAACACAATAAATTTTACTATATAATTTTTCGTTTGAAATTTATAATAAGGATAACTGGTTATTGCGGATTGCCGCCGTCAGCGTTCAAAATATTCCGACAGCGTGTGATCTAAAGGGAGGAATTATCCGTATGAAATTTGCCGTTTCCGGAAAAGGCGGCGTCGGAAAAACGACGTTATCCGCGAATCTGGCCTTTCAGATGAGAGACAAAGGCTATCAGGTCTTTGCCATCGACGCCGATCCCGATTTGAGCCTCGGCACCGTTCTCGGTCTCAGCGAGGAAGAAGTTGAAAAACTTCAGCCCATCGTCGAGATGCGCGATCTCATCGTTGAGAGAACCCAGGGCGACGGCGCCATGTATGTACTTAATCCCGAAGTCGACGATGTCTGGGAAGATTATTCCATCGACGTCAACGGCATTCGGTTTTTGAAAATGGGAGCCGTAAAAAAAAGAGGCTGCTATTGTCTGGAAAACACGTTTCTTAACTCGCTGATCAACTCCATTGTCATCAAGACGAAGGAAGCCGTCCTCCTCGATATGGGGGCGGGGATCGAACATCTGACCCGCGGCACTTCCCGCGGCGTCGACTGCCTGATTATCGTCGTGGAACCTTCCGTTGTCAGCACCGACACGGCAAAGGTGACGAAAATGCTGGCCGAGGAAATCGGCATCAAAAACATTTATTACGTGGGCAACAAGATCCGCAGCGAAAAAGAAATCGAGTTCCTGAAAACGAGAGTTCCCGCCGAGAACATTCTCGGCTGCATATCCTACAGCGACTACCTTCTCGACCTCGCCATGGGCGTGGAAGAGGAAGACAGTGAAGCGAAAGCGAAGTTCGACGGTGAAATCGCCGCCATCTTAAAGAGCATCGAGGATCGCCACGGCGACGCCTGACGAGCACTTAAAACGGGGATCGCCCCGCTGAATTGAGGTTACAATGTTAAAAATTAAATAAATATATTTACCAAGGAGGTAAACCATGCCTAGATTCAGAGATACGGAACTGTCATTATCACCTTCAGTACCTCGTAAGGAACGGGTAAAAGATCCTAAGAACATCATGCGTTCTGTGGATCCCGCCGCATTGGAAATGCTGGCACACTACAAAGACAGCGGCATCATCACCGGTTACGACCGTTATGTCGCTCAGCAGCCGCAGTGCGCATTCGGTTACGAAGGCGTCTGCTGCAAAATTTGCATCCAGGGTCCCTGCCGTGTGAAGGGAATGGAAGGCGCGAAGAGCAAGGGCGTTTGCGGCGCTCACGATTACACCATCGTTGCCCGCAACATCTCCCGTCTTGCCGCCGGCGGTGCTTCCGCCCACTCCGACCATGGTCGTGAAATCGTTTACACCCTGCTTGCCGCCGCCAGAGGCGAAACCGGTGACTTCAAAGTCAAAGACGAAGAAAAACTCCGCCGCGTTGCCGCCAACGTCGGTATCAGCGCCGAAGGCAAAGACGTCAACGCTCTCGCCGAAGAAGTCGCTCTTGCCGCTCTGAATGACTTCGGGAACATCACTTCCGAACCCTGCCGCTGGCTCACTTCTTATCTGACCGACGGCAGAAAGAAGAAATTCGAAGACTGCAACATCGCCCCGACCTCCATTGACCGCGCTGTTGTCAACCTGCTCCACTCCACCCACATGGGTGTTGACGCTGATCCCGTCAACATTATCTTTACAGGTCTGAGAGCCGGCCTCGCCGACTACACCGGGATGCACATCTCCACCGATATCTCCGATATCGTTCTCGGTACTCCCGAACCCTGCGTCTCCGAAGCGAACCTCGGTGTTTTGAAACCGAAAAAAGTTAATATCATTCTCCATGGTCACAACCCCATGCTCAGCCAGACTCTGGTTGACATCGGTCCCGAAATGGAAGATGAAGCCAAAGCCGCCGGCGCCGAAGGCATCCAGTTCTCCGGTATCTGCTGCACCGGCAACGAAGTTCTCATGCGCTCCGGCGTTCCCATCGCCACCAACTTCTCTTCTCAGGAACTCGCTATCATGACCGGCGTCGCCGACCTGATGATCGTTGACGTTCAGTGCATCATGCCCTCCATCCGTGCCGTTGCCGAATGCTTCAACACGAAGATCGTCACCACGATGAGCAACTCCAAGATCCCCGGTTCCGAACATATTGCTTTTGACGAAAAACACGCCGTCGAAAGCGCCAGAACCGTCATCCGCATGGCCATCGATTCCTTCAAACAGAGACAGGGCAAAGAATACTTTGTTCCCGATGTGAAGAGCAAAGTTATTGCCGGTTTCAGTGTTGAATCCATCATGAACCTCTTCAGCAAGATTAACGCCGACGTTCCGATGCAGGCTCTCATCGATGAAATCGAAGCCGGCCGCATCAAAGGTGTCGCGTTCTTCTGCGGCTGCAACAACCTCGAATCCGTTCATGACCAGAACCATCTCGAAATCGTTAAAGGCCTGCTGAAAGAAAACGTTTTCGTTATCACTACCGGCTGCTCCGCTCAGGCGATGGCCAAAGCCGGCATTATGGATCCCGCTCATGTTGACGAACTCTGCGGTGAAAACCTTGCCGCGTTCCTCCATAAACTGGAAGAACTCAACAAAGACACTCTGACCGACGGTCTTCCTTCCGCGTTCCATGTAGGCTCCTGCGTTGACTGCTCCCGCGCTCATGACTTCCTGACCCTGATGGCCAAGACCATGGGTGTCGATACTCCTAAAGTTCCTTATGTCGCCACTGCCCCCGAAGCAATGAGCGAAAAAGCCATCTCCATCGGCTGCGGTTTCGTCGCTGACGGCGTTCCGACCCATGTCGGCACCATGCCTCCGATCGAAGGTTCCGCCTGCGTTTACGATATCGCCTGCAGAATCGCGTCCGACGTTTACGGCGGCTACTTCATCTTTGAAACCGATTATGCGAAAGCCACCGAAAAACTCCTCGCCGCTCTCGAATATCGTACTTGGAAGATGGGTGTCCACAAAGCTGTCGCTGAAAAATTCGACGCTCCGTTGACTCAGAACTATTAATAAAAAGGACGAAAGGAGGATATACAATGTCTTTTGAAGAAATCTATAATGGTGCTGTTGAAGAAGGTAAAGAACCTAAGAGACTTTTTAAACAGGCTCAGGAAGGTGCCATCATCGCCACCAGTTATGCTGAAATCCTGTTGACACAGGCGATCAAAAAATATGGTGCGGAAACAGAACTCCACTATCCCGACACTGCGTATTATCTCCCCGTTATCAGTGCTCTCAGCGGTGAAAAAGTCGAAACTCTCGGCCAGCTGCCTGCGATCCTGAACAAAAAACGGGCTCAGATTTTTGAACCCCTCACGTTTGAAAATGCTCGTCTCGCCGGTGAATCCACTCTGTTCGCCGCCGAAATCATCGAAGCATTGAAATACATCGAAACCGACAAACCCTACGAAGAACCGTGGCTCGGCTTCATCGGTGACCCCGTTGTCCGTAAATACGGGATCAAAATGGTTGACTGGACCATCCCCGGCGAAGCGATCATCCTCGGCCGTGCCAAAGACTCCAAATCCGCCGCGAAAATCGTCGCGAAACTGATGGGCCAGGGCATGATGCTGTTCCTCAGCGACGAAGTCTGCGAACAGCTCCTCGAAGAAAACGTCAAACTCGGTCTCGACTACATCGCTTATCCTCTCGGCAACTTCACTCAGGTTGTTCATGCCGCCAACTACGCGCTCCGCGCCGGTATGATGTTCGGTAACATTCCTCTCGGTGAAACCGAAAACCAGAGAGATTACCAGAGAAGAAGAATCATGGCCTTCGGTATTCACCTCGGTGAAAGAGACGAAGTTAAGACCGCCGCTGAATTCGGCTGCATCTATCTCGGCTTCCCCATCGTTACCGACCAGGTTCTCGCTGAAGACGAAGAACTCAACGACTGGTACGTTTCCGAACCCGATTACGATAAGATCGTCGGTCTCGCCATGGAAATCCGTGGGGTCAAACTGACCAACATCGAAATCGATATCCCCATCAACCAGGGTCCCGCCTTTGAAGGTGAAACCATCCGTAAAGGCGATATGTACTATGAAATGGGGAACAACAAGTCCGAAGCGTTCGAACTCGTCCGCATGGTTGACGCCGATCATATTGAAGACGGCAAAATCACCGTTGTCGGCCCCGAAACCAACGAATTCAACGAAGGCGACAAAGTGCCCATCGGTATCGTCGTTGACATCTATGGCCGCAAAATGCAGGAAGACTTCGAAGGTGTTCTCGAACGCCGTGTTCACTACTTCATCAACTATGGTGAAGGTCTCTGGCATGTTAACCAGCGTGATACCGTTTGGATGCGTGTCAGCAAAGACGCCATCGCCAAAGGCTTCCGCTTCCATGACTATGGCGAAATCCTCATTGCCAAATACAAACAGGAATATTCCGCCATCGTCGACCGCGTACAGGTTACCATCTACACCGACGCGGAAGAAGTTTCCAAAATGCACAAAGTCGCGAAAGAAGTTTACACCGCTCGCGATAACCGCCTGAAAGAACTGAGAGACGAAAAAGTCGATACGTTCTACAGCTGCCTGCTCTGTCAGTCCTTCGCTCCGAACCATGTCTGCATCCTGACTCCCGAACATGTCGGTCTCTGCGGTGCTGTTTCCTGGCTCGACGCGAAAGCCGCCTATGAAATCGACCCCAACGGCGCCAACCAGCCTGTTGAAAAGGGCGAACCCATCGACGAAGAAAAAGGCCAGTGGCAGACATGCAACGATTACTTCTATAAAGAATCGCACCAGAACCTCGAAATCGTTAACCTCTATACAATGATGGAATTCCCCGCTTCCTCCTGCGGTTGCTTCGAAGCCATCATGGCGGTTATCTTCGAATGCAACGGTATCGCGATCGCGACCCGTAACCATACCGGCATGACGCCCAGTGGTATGACCTTCTCCACCTTGGCCGGTTCCTGCGGCGGTGGTGTTCAGACCCCCGGCTTCCTCGGTATTGGCCGCGCTTATCTCACTTCCGGTAAATTCATCCCCGCCGACGGCGGCCGCGCCAGAATCGTCTGGATGCCTACCGAATTGAAAGAAGAAATCCGTGATGAATTTAACGCCGCTTGTGAAGCTGATGGTCTTGGGCCCAACTTCATCGACAAGATCGCTGACGAAACCGTCGGTGAATCTGCCGAAGAAATTCTTCCCTGGCTGGAAGAACAGGGTCATCCCGCTCTCACCATGCCCGACATCATGGGTGAATAATCCGCGCGTAATAACAATTTAGTTCCCAGCTCAGACGGGTGCTTAACAGCACTCGTCTGAGTAATGATAATCAACAATTTTTGAAAGGAGTTGTGTATAGAATGGGATTAACAGGTTTGGCTATTTTTAAGCAGCTGCCTAAGAAGAACTGTAAAGAATGCGGTGTTGCAACTTGCATGGCATTCGCGATGGCTCTGGCGGCCGGGAAAGCGTCTTTGGATGCTTGCCCCTACGTAACGGATGAAGCGAAGGAAGCTTTGGATTCCGCCGCTGCTCCTCCGATCAAGACGGTTAAAGTTGGTGTTGGTGAAAAAGAAGTCGTTTTGGGTGATGAAACTGTTCTGTTCCGTCATGACAAGACTTTCTTCCATCCCACCGGCCTCGGCTTCCTCGTTGATGACAATGACGCCGAACTCGACGCTAAGATCGACAACATCGACGGTCTGCAGTTTGACCGCGTCGGTCAGCATTATGTTGTTGAATTCGTAACCCTCAACAACGCTTCCGGTGATGCCGCCGCTTTCGCCGCCGCCGCTGAAAAAGCCGCCGCGAAAAAAGCCGTTATTTTGAAAGCTGATGATCCCGCTGTCCTGAGCGCCGCTCTCGACAAGATCGCCGCTGAAAAACCCCTCATTTACGCCGCTACCGCCGATAACTACGAAGCTATCACGGAAGTCGCCAAAAAATACGAAGTTCCCATGGCCGTTTACGCTGAAGGTCTCGATGCTCTCGAAGATCTCGTCAACAAAATCGTTGCTCTCGGCTACAAAGAACTCGTGATCGATCCCGGCAGCAGACAGACCGCGCAGGTTCTTGCTGACATGACTCAGATCCGTCGTCTTGCCGTTAAAAAGACCTTCCGTCCCTTTGGCTATCCCACCATCACCTTCACTTCCGAAGAAGATGCTCTTGACGAAGCCATCCAGGCCGTTGCCTATGTTGCCAAATACTGCAGCATCGTCGTGATGAAGAACGCGATCAAAGGTTATGTACTGCCGATCCTTTCCTGGAGACAGAACGTATTTACCGATCCTCAGAAACCGGTCGCCGTTGAACCGAAACTTATGGAAATCGGTGCCGTTACTCCGGATTCTCCTTTATACATTACGACCAACTTCTCTCTCTCCTACTACAGCGTAGAAGGCGAAGTCGAAGCCAGCCGTATTCCTTCCTACATTATCCCCATCGATACCGATGGTACTTCCGTCCTGACCTCTTGGGCTGCCGGTAAATTCGGCGGTGAACAAATCGCTGCCGCGATGAAAGCCAACGACATGGATTCCAAGCTCAACCACAAAGACGTTATCATCCCCGGTTTCGTTGCCGTTATCGCTGCGAAATTGAAAGATGAAACCGGCTGGAACGTTATCGTCGGGCCGAAAGAAGCTTCCGGTATCTCCGGTTTTGCGAAAGCCAACTTTGCTTAATAGCCTAATTATTTAAGACAGGTGATATTACGTGGATAAACTTCAAGTAACCATTATGCCCGAAGGGCTCAGTGTTGAAGTCGAAAAAGGTTCGACTTTATTGGACGCGGCAAACGCGGCCGGCATTACGTTAAAAAGCTCCTGCGGCGGTCAGGGAACCTGCGGACGCTGCGCCGTCAAGGTCCTTGAAGGCACCGTCAACGGCGGCGACGGCAATATGTCCAAAGCCAAGCGCGCGGAGGGGTACATCCTCGCCTGCACCGCGAAGGTGGAAGACGGTCCCGTTACCGTTGAGTTCCCGGAAAGCTCCCGTCTTTCCGAACATCAGGTGCTTCTTGATGACAGTCTCGACGAAATCATCAAGGAAAGTCAGGTAGACGATTTTGAACACAGTGACGAGGCCTTTGTAAAGAAGGTTCAGGTCACGATGAGCGAACCGAACCTGATGGAAAACGTTGATGACCTTTCGAGACTCAGCGCGGAATTAAAAGGCATTTTGGGCACGGAAAATATCACCATTTCCTACAATGCTTTAAAAACACTTCCTGCCAAAGTTCGTGAAGGGAATTGGCAAGTCACCGTGACGTGTCTCATAACGGATGAATCCGCTGAGGTGATCCGTGTGGAACCTGGTTATGTCGATACGCCGCCTTACGGCATCGCGCTCGACATCGGCACAACGACCGTCGTTGCCGCTCTCGTTGACTTGGCCACCGGAAAGAAACTTCGTCAGGCCGGCACCTTTAACCGTCAGGCCGGGATGGGGGACGACGTGATCTCCCGTATCGTCTATACCGAAGAGGAAAAAGACGGTTTAAAGGAAATTCAGGACGTAGTCATCGAGACGATCAACGATCTCCTCGAAGAGCTCTACGCCAAAGAAAACATCGGCGCGGAAGATGTTTCCGCGATGATGGTCGCCGCCAATACGACGATGATTCATCTCTTCCTCGGTGTTGAACCGATGTATATCAGAAGAGAACCCTATATTCCCGGTGTCTGTGACGCTCCCATTATCAAGGCGAAAGAACTCGGTCTCCATATTCATGAAGACGGTTCTGTCATCTGCTTCCCCTCGGTCGCGAGTTATGTCGGCGGCGATATCGTTTCCGGCGCGCTTCTGACAGGCATCGAAAAGCAGGATGAATTTTGGCTTTTCCTCGATATCGGTACCAATGGCGAAATGGTTCTCGGTAACAGCGATCTGCTGATGTGCTGTGCCTGTTCGGCAGGGCCTGCCTTTGAAGGCGGCGGCATTGCCTTTGGGATGAGAGCCATGGACGGCGCCATTGAAAAGATCGTGATTGACGATGAATTCAACGTCTCCTACGCGACGGTCGGGAACGCCGCCCCCGTGGGCATCTGCGGTTCCGGTCTGATCGACTGCTTATCGACGCTGAGAACGGCGGGAGTCATCAACCGCCAGGGCAAGATGCAGGACATCAGCAGCGATCGTATGCGTGAAGGCGATGAAGGCCCCGAATTCGTTCTCGTTTACGCTGACGAAACGGGCATCGGAAAAGACATTGTCATCACCGAAGCGGATATCGAAAACCTGATCCGGGCGAAAGCCGCGGTCTTTGCCGGCATTCGCATCATGCTGAGCAAAATGGAACTTCCTTTGGAAGCGGTCAGCAAGATTCTGATCGGCGGCGGTTTCGGGAATTACCTGAACCTGAACGACTCCATTCGCATCGGTCTGTTGCCGGATCTCCCCGCGGAGCTCTACAGCTTTATCGGGAACAGCTCCCTGAAAGGGGCCTATATGGCGCTTTTGAGCAGAAGTGTCTTTAAACACAGCGTTGAATTAGGTCAGAGCATGACCTATCTGGAACTGTCTGATGGGAATGAATTCTATGATGAGTATGTACAGGCTATGTTCCTGCCTCATACCGACATGAGTCTCTTCCCGTCGTTAGAAGACTGACATCGGTTATATGAGAGGATGATATTCTATGGCAAAAATGGCAAAACACATCGCCCTCGTTGGTAAAGGCGGCGTTGGCAAAACGACATTGACGACGATGATCTGCCGGTACCTCGAAGAAAACGATAAGGGGATTGTTTTGGCGGTCGATGCCGATCCCAACGCCAACCTCAACGAAGCGCTCGGAATGGAATTTTCTTCCTGTATTTCAGATGTTATTGAGGACACGAAACGTCCTCACGCGGTTCCTGACGGCATGTCAAAGGAACGATACGTTGAATACAGATTGCAGGACGCGCTGATCGAAGGCGATAAGAACCTCGATATGCTGATTATGGGCGGTCCTCAGGGACCGGGCTGCTACTGCTACGCGAACGACCTTTTGAGAGGCTATATTGAGCGCCTTGAAAAGAATTACGATTATCTCGTCATGGACAGCGAGGCCGGTATGGAGCATATCAGCCGCCGCACCGTTCAGGATGTGGATGTCATGTTCATCGTCAGCGACGCGTCGGCTCGCGGGGTCCGCACGATTACACGGATCTACGATCTTGTGAAAAACCTGAAAACAAAGGTTAAATCTGTTTACGCGATCGTTACAAAAGCATCGGAAGAAACCATAAACGACTTGCAGGAGGAACTTGAAAAAACAGGTGTCGAATTCGCCGGCTTCATTCCTTTTGACCCTCAGGTCTTTGAGTATGACGCGAAGGGCAAACCCCTTTACGAACTGCCGGAAGACGCTCCCGTTGTAAAAGCTTCCTACGCAATTTTTGATAAGATTAAATTATAAGCCGATTATTTGAAAGGAGAACAAAAATGGCTGTACAGATTTTAAAAGAAAAGTATGCCCAACCCGTCCGTGCTTTTAAGCTCGGCAACACCGCGGAAGAAGGCGGCACTCGCGGCTACTCCCTGACGGTTGGTGGCGAAGGCACGCTTCCTTTCCAACATTATGAAGGTGAAAACCCCAACAAACCCATCGTCGCGATGGAAGTTAACTCCAATAAACAACTCGACTGGAAAGATACCCTTGTTGACGCTATCGGCAAAGACGTTGTCGCCGATCCCGCCAAATGGGCCCAGTTCAACAAAGAAGCCGGCGCTGACGCCATCTATCTGAAACTGGACTCCGCCGATCCCGATAAGGGTGGCGATTCCCCCGAAGCCTGCGCTCAGATCGCCAAAGACGTTCTGGCCGCTGTGGATCTTCCTCTCATCGTTGCCGGTTCCGGTAACGCCACCGTTGACGAAGAAGTTCTGATGGCTGTTGCCGAAGCGACCAAAGGCGAAGGTCTGCTCCTCGGTTTTGCTGAAACCGAACATTACAAAGCCCTCGTCGCCGCCTGCCTGGGCAACGGTCATGGCATCATCGCCAGATCTCCCCTCGACATCAACATCTGCAAACAGCTCAACATTCTCATCGGCGAAATGAACATGCCGATGGAAAGAATCGTCATTGACCCCCTCGTTTCCTCCGTTGGTTATGGTATTGAATATGCCTACTCCATCATGGAACGCGGCCGCATCGGCGCTCTCACCGGTGACAAAACCCTCGCTATGCCTCTCATCGCTACCGTCGGTTTCGAAGCCTGGAGACAGAAAGAAGCCTGGGGCACCACCGAAGAATACGCCGAATGGGGCGAACAGAGCCAGCGTGGTCCCGCTTGGGAAGCTACCACTGCCGCCGCTTGCCTCCAGGGTGGTGTTGACATTCTCTGCATGAGACATCCTGACGCTGTTAAAACCATCAAACATCAGATTGATGCTTTAATGACGAAATAAAGAATCAACTACTTTTGTCCTTTTGGATTCTTTATTAAATAATGTGATAGGAGGAACTAGTAATGAAAATTATTGGTGAAAGATGTAACGGGATGTTCCTCGACATCCGCGAAGGCATCCAGAAAAGAGATCCCCAGCCCCTGATCGACTGGGCGAAAAAACAGGAAGAAATGGGTGCTGACTGGATCGACCTCAATGCCGGTCCCGCCTGCGCTAACGAAGCCGAACGTGTTGAAGCCATGAAATGGATGGTTGAAGTCGTTCAGCCCGCTACCAAACTTCCTCTGGCTCTCGACTCCACGAACTATGACGCCATCGAAGAAGGCCTGAAACTCATCGACGAAGCTCATATTCATGACACTCTGATCAACTCCGTTCCCTGCGAACAGGAAAAAATGGACAGAGTTTTCGCGATGGCCGCCGAATTTGGCTGCAAAGTCGTTTGCCTCACCATGGACGCCAAAGGTGTTCCTCAGGAAGCTGAAAGCCGTGTCGCTATGGCGATGGAACTCGTTGCCAACGCTGATATGGCCGGTGTTCCCAGTGACGACCTTTACATTGACCCCCTGATTCTTCCCTGCAATGTCGCTCAGTTCCATTGCCCGGAAGTTCTGAAAGCTTTGGCTCAGATCAAGACTCTTGCGGATCCCGCTCCCAACACCGTTCTCGGTCTCTCCAACGTTTCTCAGAAATCGCCTGACCGTTCCTTGCTCAACAGAACTTACCTCGCCATGGGCGCTTCCTGCGGCCTTGACGCTGTCATCGCTGACCCCTGCGACGACGCTCTGATGGAAGTCGCTGCTTCCACCGAAGTTCTCCTGAACAAGAAGATCTATGCTGATTCCTACGTAAAAGTTTATCGCGAAAAGAATCTCTAAGATCAAACATACAAAGAAGCAGGCAGCTTTAAGCTGTCTGCTTTTTTGCGTATCAGCGGTTTTGAAGGGGAGGGGAAAAGGCTCCGAAAACGCGTCGCTGAACCGTTCTCAGCGAAAGGGTCTTTTGCTCCATAAAAAAAACCGCGCTGCGGCGGTGAGAAAACGATTCAAAAAGAAGGGCGTGTCTCGCGGTGTATTCCAACGTTCGGCAGTCTCAGACTGGGATTTCGTTAAAACGGATCACGGTATGATCATTCCTCCGGAGCCGCTTCTTCCGCTTTTTTGTTCTTACTCCTCCACAGGGAATTTGCCGGCATAACGAGGCCGGCGCAGATCACGCCGAAGAGGACGGAAATCATCGCCTGGACTTCCGCGCCGTAAAACCCGGTCAGGAAACAGGTGGAAACACTGCAAACCATCAGCGGAGCGTAACGCAGAACGGTGTTTTGAAAAACACCCAGATACAGATAAAAAGCAACGATTCCGAAAATCATTCCTCCGACCAGGTTCCCACCCATATCCCCAAGAAGAGGAACCGTGGCGAGGGTCAGCAGCCAGAAGAACAGATATCCCCATGCCCAGCCGGACAGAGCGCTGATGAAATAATGCGGAAGTTTCTTTGGATCCATGCCCAACGCCACCGTACAGGCAAAGCCAACAAAGCAATAGCCGATTGTGGCGCCTAAGGGGAAGTTCGGGATGTTGTAAATGAGGCAAAGAAGTCCAACGAAAACGGCGAGCGTAACGGATAATTTCAGGGCATCTTTGTTCATCGTTCTTACCTCCTTTTGTGTCAGCAACCTTTCTGTATGCATTTTTATAAGCGGACCTCTCACAAAATCACCGTAGCATGAACGTTTCTTTTTGTCAAGTTCGGAATCATTCTTTTATAAAATTATGACATAAAATAATAAATTATATTTAATTTGTTTTATGTGATTTTTGTTTGCGGAAGATAGAACGAACAAAAAGAGGTACGGCATTATTTTCAGTCTTTGAACATAAGGTTTATATTGCGTTTTTCGCGAAAATTCTGTATAATGAATAAGAAAAAAAGAAGCGTAAAACGCTTCTTTTTTGTGGCACGCCTGACAGGATTCGAACCTGCGACCTCCGGAATCGGAATCCGTCACTCTATCCTGCTGAGCTACAGGCGCTCAGACCACTTTATCTATTTTAACTTATAATTCTTGATTCGTCAATAATAATTTTGTGAGGTATGACTATGGAAATTTATGATCCCAAGAGCGCGACGAGTTTCTATAACATGGACGAGACTGTCCGCGTCGCCGTTGAGCGGTTTCAAAACAGTGATCTCGATCAAATGATTGAAAACTGCGGTTTTACAAAATGTGACGACGGTTTTGACGTCCATTTTATTCAGCGCGATCTGCATGTATCGTATCCCGAAGGGAACGTGATCGATAAATCGACCGGCGCAAAAGTTGATGACACCTGCAAAGTGCTCGTTCTTCATCACGCGGCTTATTCCAAAGGCGGCGGCCTCGTCGATAACATGATCTCGTATAAGGAACTCCCCAGCGGTGAAATATATATCAAACCCTTTACCAATCGCTGTGTCAAAGCGCTTGTCGGGATCTTCGCGTCAAATCTTGACGCTTTAAAGGGCGCTGTGGATCAGACCATACACCGTGAGGAACGTCATGGTGACTACAGCGTTACCATCCAGGTGATGCCGAAAGTTCCCATCACGCTCATTGTATATGAGGAAGACGACGAATTTCCCGCCGACGGCAACATTCTGTTCAACGGCAACGCCGCCAACCACCTGCATACTGAAGATTATACTCAGATATCGGCGTATCTCGTTTCTTCCCTGAAACGGATCGCATTCCCCAAATGAGGTAAATGCCCATGGATTCTATGATAAAAGACATTACGCTCGCGCCGGAAGGGCAATTAAAGCTCGATTGGGCCAAAAAGCATATGCCCGTACTGAATCTCTTCTGTGAGCGCTATAAAGACGAAAAACCCTTTAAAAATACGCGTATCAATATCTGCCTTCACATTGAGGCAAAAACCGGCTGTCTGGCTTTGGCCTTAAAAGAAATGGGGGCCGAAGTGGCTTTGGCGGGCTGCAATCCGCTTTCGACTCAGGACGACGTCGCGGCGGCTCTGGCGAAAGCGGGGATTCACGTTTTCGGTATTCACGGCGCCGACGAGAAGCTGTATAACGACTGTATTCTCGCTTCTCTTGAAAATAAGCCGGAACTGATTATTGACGACGGCGGCGACCTTGTCTATCTGCTTCACCACGAAAAGCGCGAACTCCTCAGCGCGATCATCGGCGGTTGTGAAGAAACGACCACAGGACTGAACCGTCTTCGCGCCATGGCCGAAAAAAAGGAGCTTTCCTTCCCGATGATCGCCGTCAACGACGCCGACTGCAAACATCTTTTTGACAATCGCTACGGAACGGGACAGTCCGCCTGGACGTCGATTATGTCGACGACCAATCTGCTGGTGGCCGGCAGCACCGTTGTTGTCGCCGGTTACGGATGGGTCGGCCGGGGGCTGGCTTTGAGAGCGAAATCTCTCGGCGCCCGGGTCATCGTTACCGAAATCGACGAAGTGAAAGCGCTGGAAGCGCTGATGGACGGCTATGACGTTATGCCGATGACGGAAGCCGCCGCGCTGGGTGATTTCTTTATCACGGCCACCGGCAACTGCGACGTGCTCCGACGGGAGCATTTCGAGGTGATGAAGGACGGCGCCGTGCTCTCCAACGCCGGACATTTTGACGTTGAGATCAATAAGGAAGAATTAACGGCTATGACGAAGGAAATCGTTCCGGCCAGGGAAAACATTGAGGCCTATCATCTGAAGGACGGCCGCACCGTATATCTGATGGGCGAGGGGCGTCTTGTGAATCTCGCCTGCGGCATGGGACATCCCGTGGAAATAATGGATATGTCGTTTGCCGTTCAAATCGGCTCTCTGCTTTATTTGAGGGAGCAGGGGAGCACCCTTGAACCGATCGTGAATCCCGTGCCCCGGGAAGTTGATTTAAAAATCGCTTCATTGAAGCTGGATTCTTTATCGAAAAAAATCGACACGCTTACGGAAAAACAGGAAAAGTACTGGCACAATCGCTGAAAGCGACAGAAAGAAGGAATCGGGATGCGAACCATAGGGAAAGAGGAAATCGTCGAAACCGTCGCGGAACTATGTATCAGCGCCTGTTACGACCTGTGCGGCGACGTGAGCGAATGTATCAGGAAACGCCGGGAAAAGGAAAAATCCGATGTCGGCCGTGATATTTTGGGACAGCTGCTGACCAACGCGGAAATCGCGTCGAAAGACCGTGTTCCGATTTGTCAGGACTGCGGTTTGGCGGTGGTTTTTGCCGAAGTGGGACAGGATCTGCGTATCGAGGGCGCTTTTGAGGAGGCCGTGAACGAAGGAGTGCGCAAAGGGTATGAGGAAGGATATCTCAGAAAATCCACCTGCACGCCCCTGGGCCGTGAGAATTACGGCACGAACACGCCGGCGATCCTCCATGTCCGACTCGTGGGGGGCGACCGTCTGCGCCTGACCGTCGCTCCGAAGGGCGGCGGTTCGGAAAATATGAGCGCGCTGAAAATGTTCGCTCCGGCGGCCGGACGGAAAGGGATCATTGATTTTGTCGTGGAGACGGTGCGAAACGCCGGCCCGAACCCGTGTCCGCCCATCGTTGTCGGTGTCGGCATCGGCGGGAATTTTGAAAAAGCGCCGCTCCTGGCAAAAGAAGCGCTGCTCTGTTCCATGGAAGAAGCAAATCCCGACCCTGTTTTCGCCGCGATGGAAAGGGAGATTTTTGAAAGAGTGAACCGCCTCGGCATCGGCCCCGGCGGACTCGGCGGGAGCACCACCGCGCTTTCGGTCCATATCAAAGAAGCGCCGTGCCACATCGCTTCACTTCCCTGCGCCGTGAATCTCAACTGTCACGCGGCGCGTCATAAAACAAAGGTCATTTAAAATGAGTGAATTCGCTTTAACAACCCCTCTGAGGGATGAAGATACGGAACAACTGAGAACAGGGGATACCGTGACCATCAGCGGCACGATCTATACCGCCCGGGACGCGGCTCATAAACGTCTCTGCGATCTGCTGGCGGAAGGGAAACCGCTTCCCCTTGATTTGGAAGGACAGGTCATTTTTTACGCCGGCCCGGCGCCGACCAAACCTGGTCAGGCCATCGGCTCCGTCGGGCCGACGACGAGTTACCGCATGGATCCCTATGCTCCCAAGCTCATCGCGGAAGCGGGCTTAAAGGGCATGATCGGCAAGGGAAAACGTGACGAACGGGTCAAAAAAGCCATCGCGGAGCACAAAGCCGTTTATTTTGCCGCCACCGGCGGCGCCGCGGCGTTGCTCAGTAAATGCGTAAAAAAATGCGACGTGATCCTGTATCCGGAACTGGGTCCCGAAGCTGTCCGCAGGCTGGAAGTGGAAGATCTTCCGGTCATTGTCGTCAATGACGTACGCGGAGGCGATCTCTATCAGGAAGCGGTGGAAAAATACAATGAAGAAGTATGATCCGGTCATCGAGTACGTCGCCGCTGGGAGCATCGCCGAGGAATGCGGCATTGTCCCCGGTGAAAGACTGCTCGCCGTTAACGGTGTCCCGCTGAGGGACGTGATCGATTATCAATATCTCACGGCCGACGAGGAACTGGCGCTTTCCGTTTGTGACGCGAACGGCAAAACCCGTTCCGTTACGCTGTCCAAAGACGAGGACGAGGATCTCGGCATCGGTTTTCAGAGCGCCGTGTTTGACGGCATCCATAAATGCAAAAACCGCTGCGTTTTCTGTTTTGTCGATCAAATGATCCGGGGACAGCGTCCGTCTCTTTACGTGAAAGATGACGATTATCGCCTGTCGTTTCTTTACGGGAATTACATCACTTTGACGAACCTCTCCGATGAGGAACTGCGGCGAATCAGGGAACAGCGTCTCAGCCCGCTTTTCGTCTCCGTCCACTGTGTCGATGAAGATCTGCGGAAATCACTTTTAGGCATCAAAAAAGAGCGTCCCTTCCTGCCGCTTCTTAAAAGCTTATCCGAGGACGGCATTGACCTTCATGGACAGGTCGTTCTTGTTCCGGGCATGAACGACGGCGCGTATCTTCGGGAAACCATTGAAAAAATCGCCGCGATCAGCGGCTTTCGTTCCCTGGCTCTCGTACCGGTCGGATTGACCAAAAATCAGAACCCGGCGCTGCGTCCCTATAATAAGGAGCAGGCGAAAGAGATCCTTGAAACGGTAAATGAATACCAACAGCGCTTTTTAAAAGAGCGTGATACCCGCTTTGTTTTCGCTTCCGACGAGTTTTATCTTATCGCCGAAGCGGAAATTCCGCCGGAGGAGGCTTATGAGGATTATCCTCAGATCGAGAACGGTGTCGGTCTCATCCGCAGCTTCCGTGAGGATTTCTTCTTCGCCGAAGAGGAACTGGAACCGTTCCCGCGGGAGACCGCGGCGACGGTCATAACCGGTATCGACGGCGAAAAGGCGCTGCGGCCCATCGCGGAATCGTTGGCCGCGGAAAAGAACCTCCGCCTGGAACTCGTCGCGGTCCGCAATGCGTTTTTCGGCGATACCGTTACCGTTACGGGTCTGCTGACGGCGGGAGATATCATTAAGGCGTTAGAGGAAAAAGAAGGGGCAAAAGGTGTCTGCTTCCTGCCAGACGTCCTTTTAAAACACAATACCGATCTCTTGTTGGACGATATTTCCGTTGCGGAAATCGCCAAAAAGACGGGATATGAGATCCGTGTGACCGAAACAACCGGAGCTGCCCTGGCCGAGGCGTTCGGCGAATGGAGAGAAGAACTGATATGAAACCGATTGTCGCCCTTGTGGGCCGCCCCAATGTGGGGAAATCAACTTTATTCAACCGTATCATCGGTGAGCGCAAAGCCATCGTTGAGGATACGCCCGGCATCACCCGGGACCGACTGTATGAAGACGCCGACTGGGGCGGTCATGATTTTATCCTGATCGACACCGGCGGCATCGATTTTGAAAATATAGAAGGTCAGATCGAGTCCCGTATCTACCAGCAGGTCCTGCTGGCCATTGAAGAGGCCGACGTGATTGTTCTCGTCACCGACGGCATGGCCGGTCTGACCGAGGAAGACGCCCGCGCTGCCTCGATCCTGAAACGATCTCAAAAACCAATTGTTTTGGCGGTCAATAAAATTGACAATTTTGACAACGTCGATTATTATGATTTTTACAGGCTCGGCATCGGGGATCCCATTCCTATTTCCTCGATTCACGGGATGAATACGGGCGACCTCCTCGACGCCGTCGTTCAGGCTTTTCCTGTTTACGAACGGGATGAAGATGATGAGGACGTCATCAAATTCGCGCTGATCGGCCGTCCGAATGTCGGCAAATCCTCCCTGTCCAACCGACTTTTGGGGGAAGAACGCACCATCGTTTCGGATATCCCCGGCACGACCCGGGATTCCATTGACTCCTCTTTTGAGCAGGACGGGCAGAAGTATACGATGATCGACACTGCCGGTGTTCGCCGCCAGGGCAAAATCAAGGATACGACGGAAAAATACAGCATCATCCGCACGCTCCGCTCGGTGGACCGTTCCGACGTTGTCCTGATGCTCCTCGACGCCGTTGACGGCGTGACGGAGCAGGATAAAAAAATCGCCGGTTACGCCCACAACGCGGGGAAGGGGATGCTCATCGTCGTCAACAAATGGGACGCCATTGAAAAAGACGAAAAAACGATGAAAAAGTTTGAGGAAGATATCCGTGAGGAAATGGCTTTTCTCAGTTACGCGCCGATCGTGTACATCTCCGCATTGACGGGCCAGCGCGTTCACCGTGTTCTTCAGTGGGTCCGCTATATCTCGGAACAGCAAAACACCCGTGTCGCCACGTCCCGGCTGAATGAGGTCATCGGCGAGGCGCTGCGGCTGAACCCGCCGCCGACGGATAAGGGGAAAAAGTGCCGCATTCTCTACGGAACGCAGGTCGGCGTCAAACCGCCGAAAATCGCCCTCTATGTCAACGATCCTGAATTGGTCCACTTTTCTTATGAACGCTATCTGATCAATCAGCTGCGGCAGAATTTTGGTTTTGAGGGAACGCCGATCTGGCTGCTGATCCGAAAGAACAATGAAAAAGAATGAGCGGAGGCGAATCAAATGTTCCTGACAATTCTCGCCCTGGTCGCCGCCTATTTTATCGGTTCGATACCTTGGGCGTACATCATTTCAAATTACATCTGCCATATCAATATCATGGAGCACGGCAGCGGCAATGTCGGCGCGACGAATACCTTTCGCGTCCTCGGGCCGAAATACGGTTCCATTGTATTCCTGCTCGATCTGGGCAAAGGATTTATCGCCGCGATGATCGGCGGTCTCGTCGGCGGCGACGCGCTGACGGTCTGGACGGGGCTCATTGCCATCGTCGCGCACACCCTCTCTATTTTCCTGCGTTTTAAAGGCGGCAAGGGGGTCGCCACCGGCGCCGGCGTCATTTTCTGGTGGTGCCCGCCGGCTATCATCTGCGCGTTGATCGTTTGGGCGATCCTGGCGCTGACGACGGGCTATATTTCCATCGCCTCGATCATCGCCTGCCTCAGCTGCTGTGTTTTTATCTGGCTTTTTAACGGTACCGGCCTGGAAATCTTCTTCTGCTGCCTTGCCGTGGCTTATATTGTTTATAAACACAGGAGCAACATCAAGCGATTGTTTCAAGGAACCGAAAACAGGGTCGATTGGAAAAAAGTACTGGAAAAGAGGAAAAACAAACATAAAGAATAACAGATTGAAAGAACCTGCCGCCGACGACGGCGGTTCTTTTCATTTTCGCATATTCGCTCCTCCCGTTCATATAATGAAATGAACATTCCCGCTGAAAGCGGTTGAGGGAGGGAAATGATTGGAAAAGACAGACGTATTGGAGAACATCACTGAACGGACGGGCGGCGATATTTATCTTGGTGTTGTCGGCCCCGTACGCACGGGAAAATCGACGTTTATCCGCAGATTCATGGAATTGCTCGTCCTTCCCAATATCGAGGAATTCCATGACCGTGAAGTCGCCCGGGACGAATTGCCCCAAAGCGGCACCGGGCGCACCGTGATGACGACGGAACCGAAATTCATTCCGGCCAACGCGGTGGAGATCAGTGTAAAAGAGGGCATCGATATGAGGGTGCGGATGGTGGACTGCGTCGGCTACGTTGTCCCCGGCGCCCTCGGTTTTGATGAGGATGAGGCGCCGAGAATGGTGCGCTCCCCCTGGAGCGATGAGGAAATCTCCTTTGAGGAAGCGGCGGAAACGGGAACGCGAAAAGTCATCGCGGATCATTCCACCATCGGACTGCTCGTCACCACCGACGGTTCCGTCACTGAGATCGAACGGGAAAACTATATCGAGGCGGAACGCCGTGTTGTCGGGGAACTGAAAGAACTGGAAAAACCTTTTGTCATCATTTTGAACTCCGCTGTCCCCGACAGTGAGGAAACACAAGCGCTGGCCGAACGAATGAGAGAGGAGTATGACGTTTCCGTCATAGCCTTAGACGCCATGAACATGGCGGGCGACGACGTTATTTCCGTTTTGAACGAGGCTCTTTATGAATTCCCCGTCACGGAAATCGACGTCCACCTTCCCGATTGGCTCAGCGAAACGGAGGAAGATCACTGGCTGAGAAAGAAAATGGTCAGCGCCGTTGACAGCGCGGCGGAAAGCATCGTCCGGATCAGAGATCTTGACCGCGCGCTGGATCAGCTCGATGAAATGGAAGAGACGGAAAGCGCGTCCCTGCTCCAGATGGATCTCAGCACCGGTATATCCCGTCTGGCCGTGAAGATCCGCGACAGTCTTTTTCGCGGGGTGCTCGGGGAATACGCCGGTGAGGAAATCTGCGGCGATGAGACCGTAATGCGGCTGATGCGAAAGTTCTCCGCTTCGGATCGGGAGTGGAGCAAAATGAAAGACGCCATGAACGACGTCCGCGACAGCGGTTACGGCATCGTCAATCCGCAGATCGACGAGATGTACCTGGAAGAACCGGAACTGATTAAAGAGGGGGGACGCTTTGGCGTCAAGCTGAAAGCCTCTGCGCCGAGCTACCACGTGATCCGGGCGAATATTTCCACGGAAATCACGCCTTTGGTCGGGACGGAAAAACAGTGCGAGGAATTGGTGCGTTATATTTTAGATGAGTTTGAGGACGATCCCCGAAAGATGTGGGAAACCAATATCTTCGGCAAATCCCTGAACACCCTCGTACAGGAAGGAATCCAAAGCAAGCTCTGCACCATGCCGGACACGGCCAGAGAAAAACTACAGGTCACTCTGGAGCGTCTCGTCAATGACGGCGGCGGCGGGATCATCTGCATCATTCTGTGACTTTTTCGGAATCAGGTCTTCGCGCCTGATTCTTTTTTTATTTCACAATCTGTGATATAATGATCCATGGAAGCGCCAAACGTATCAGCGCTTCCTTCAATGGAGATAAACAGCATGAAATGGGTTATCATTGACCTGGAAACGACGGGTCTCGATCCAAAAAAGGATAAAATCATCGAAATCGGCGCTGTGCTCCTCAGCGACAAGGGAGAGCGCCGCCATTTTCATTCCCTTATCAATCCGGAGGAGCCGCTGCGGCGCGTCATAACGGAGCTGACCGGCATATCCGACGAAATGCTCCTCGGGCAGCCTCTCTTAGAGGAAATTCTTCCTGATTTAATTCAATTCATCGACGACGCTGTTCCCGTCGCCCACAACGCCTCTTTTGACGGTTCTTTTTTGGAGCCCTATCTCGGCGCGGGGAGCGACGAGTGGCTGGACACCATCGTCCTCAGCAAAATGGTCTTTCCGATGCTGGAAAGCTACTCACTGACAAATCTCATTGAGTATTTTGATATCGATACGCCGCGGCACCATCGTGCCTTGGCTGACGCCGAAGCGACGGCGGATCTTTTCCTTCTGATTCGGGAAGCGCTGAGAAAAACGGATAAAGGGATCCTCGCGGCGTGGGTCAGCCTTTTGAGCGACAGCCATTTTGTCTACTGTGATTTTTTGGAAGAGTTCGATCCCGATATGTTCGCCGAAGCCTATCTGCCGCCGAAACCGTCGGCAGCCAAAGAAGGGGATGAGCTCTCCGACCACGATGGTGAAACCGAAAAATACATCATTGACCGCAGGGAAATGCGCCGCGTTTTTGACGACGAGGACGGTTTAAAAAGATTCGTCTCAGGTTACAGACCGCGGGAATCGCAGATTCAGATGGCCGATGCCGTCTGCGAAGCGTTCAACAATGATGAATATCTATTGGCGGAGGCCGGAACCGGTACGGGGAAAACCATCGCTTATTTGGTTCCGTCGGTCCTGCTGAGTCTCAAAGGCGGTCATCCCGTCATCGTCAGCACTCATACGATCCACTTGCAGGATCAGATTATGAGGAAAGATATTCCCGAGCTGAACAACTGCTTCCGCGGGGCGATTCGTTCCGCCCTGATCAAAGGCAGGAATCATTATCTTTGTTTCCGCAAATGGGAGTGGGAATATGAAAACGGCGACCATGACGACGCCTTCTTTATGGCGCGGATTTTGCCCTGGGTCTGCGAAACGGAAGACGGCGACGGTGACGTGCTCAATCTGAATAAGTATGAAAAAAGGACCTGGCAGCGATTTTCCGCCTCCTCCGAAAACTGTCTCGGCGTGCGCTGTCCCTATTATCACAGCCGCTGCTTCGTCCGCCGGGCGAGGAAAGAAGGGGAGCGGGCGCATCTCATTATCATCAATCACTCCCTTTTGCTGACGGATTCGGTGATGGGCGGCGGCATTCTGCCCAACAGCGGTTATTTGATCATCGACGAGGCCCATCAGCTGGAGACCGTCGCGGAGAATTCCCTCGGCGGCAGCTTTTCCTTTTACGATCACGTCGGCATGATCTCTGAATTGACGTCGATTTTACAGAAATTGCTGCGCCGCGTCTCTCTTCCCGATCTGTACGCGAAGGAAGAAAGCCTGGATAAAACGAGAGAAAAACAGGATTTTCTCAGTGATCTCATGGATGAGCTCCGGGAAAACGGGGAGAAGGGAAAGGAATGTTTTTCCGCCATTAAGGAACTTCTCGATTATTGCGCCAAATATGAGCAAATGACCTTTCGCACGCTGCGGATCAGTGAAAAGATCCGTTCCCGGGCGTTTTGGAGCGACACGGAAACCGCCATTGAGAACCTGCGCCTCTGGTATGAGGATATCTTAAATCAATTGAGCAGGACCGCGGCACTTTTCGACGCGGAGCTGGAAGAGGACGGCAACGAGAAAGAAAAGATCCGTTTTGCCGTGATCCGTTCCGCGCTGACGGAAAACGCGGCGATTCTCACGTCGTTCCTCGGCGGTGAGGAGGAAAATACCGTCGCCTGGCTGGAAGAAGGGAACGAACGGGCGCTCTACCCCATTTTAAAGACGGCTCCGCTGCGCATCGATCAGGCCTTGGCGAAAACGCTTTACAGCCATAAGGAAAGCGTCGTGTTCGTATCGGCGACACTGAGCGTCAATAGGAATTTTAAGTACTATCGCGAGACCTGCGGAATTGATCTTGCCGAAAAGAAAGTCTCTGAGCTGCTGCTCCCGTCGCCTTTTGATTACAAAAAACATGCCGCGCTGCTGGCGGCTACCGATGTCCCCCTTGTCGGGACGGTCTCGGAATTCGATTATCTGGATCATATCGCCGAAACGGTCATTTCCCTGACGGCGGCGGCAAAGGGAAGGACTCTTGTCCTCTTTACTTCCCATATGCATTTGCGGGAAGTCTACCGCCGCGTGGAAAAACCCCTGATGGAAAAGGGGATTAACGTTTTGGCGCATGAGATCAGCGGCACCCGCTCGACCATTTTAAAAAAGATGCGGGAAGACAGCCGCACGGTCATTCTCGGCGCGAACAGTTTTTGGGAGGGGATCGATATCGCCGGGGAGAACCTCAGCCTGCTGATCATCGTTCGCCTGCCGTTCTGGCCGCCGGATATCCCGACCATCGCCGCGAAATCGGATCTTCTCAAAGCGGAGAACCGCAACGCTTTCGCCGAGCTCAGCCTCCCCCAGGCCATCATCCGTTTTAAACAGGGTTTTGGCCGTCTGCTGCGAAAAGAAAATGACCGGGGAATCGTCTGTGTCCTCGATAAGCGCATTTACGAGAAGCGATACGGCAGTGATTTCGTCGATTCTCTGCCCGTTCCTACGCTGTATCACGGCACCGTCGAGGAGATCTCCCGTCTGATTGAGGAAAAGTTATAATTCTTTCTCACCGTCATATAATGGGAATAAAGCTATACTTGAGGTGGCGGCAATGAGAGTCTTATTCCTGAAAGTGCCTTCCGGTCTAAAGAAACTGCTGAAAAAATTCATTCACTGAACATAAAACGGAAAAGGGATCTGCGCGAAATCGCCGGATCCCTTTTATATCATGTCCTTATTATATCATTGGAGGTCAGCGCGTTCTGCCGAAAAACTCGCCGCAGAAAACGGAGAGAAGAACAGAGACGCCTTTTTTCAGCAGCGAGGAAGGGCTGAAAACACCGAAAAACAAAGAGGTGGCCGCCAGGGCGACGATGATGACGAAACTCAATAAAATCGGTCGGGACGCTTTAAAGAACGGCGTTGCCCGCGCCTGAGCGAAACTTCCGCAAAAAGACGCTAATGCCAGAGCCACGTGGGAAAAGAGCGGCAGGATCTTTCCGTTCAGGGGAAGGAGCGTAAACAGCGCGGCGAAAACCAGCGAGGAAACGAGAAGAATGACCAAAACCCAAAAGCAAGCGTGAAACAAAGTTCTTTCCGTCGAATACGAGTTCATTTTTACCCCCTTAAAATAGTCAAAATATTTATCTTCCTTTTCCTTGACGGATGGGCGGAAAAACAATAGAATATATATGATACTCTTTAAACAAATATGACAGAGAGGTTTTAAACATGGAAACGAGAATTGATAAAGAGCGAATCGAAGCGGCTTTTAAAGAAATCTTATTGGCCATCGGTGAAGATGTTGACCGGGAAGGTTTGAAGGAAACACCGTCCCGGGTCGCCCGTATGTACGAGGAAATTTTTTCCGGTCTCCACGCGGATCCCAGCGAACATCTGCTGAAGCAGTTTTCCGCGGAACACCATGATGAAATGGTCCTGATTAAGGACATCCCCGTATATTCCATGTGCGAACATCACTTCATGCCCTTTTACGGCGTGGCGCATGTCGCCTATATACCGAAAAAGAACGGCGCCATCACCGGCCTTTCCAAAATCGCCCGCACCGTCGAGGGCTACGCCAAACGGCCCCAGGTCCAGGAACGTCTGACGACGGAAATCGCCGACGCGGTGATGAGCCGCCTCAATCCCCACGGCGTTCTCGTCGTGATCGAGGCGGAACATATGTGCATGACCATGCGCGGCGTGAAAAAACCGGGCTCCAAAACGATCACTTCCGCTGTCCGCGGCTCCTTTAAGACCAACGACGCCACCCGCGCCGAAGCTTTCGCTTTGATTAACGGAAAATAATCCGATGGAAGAAAAAAAGCAGGAAGAACGTCTGAACATGATCGCTCAGAAAAACTTCGCGCGGCGGGACGACATGTACGAGATTGTTGATTTTTTGAATAAGAATTTGAAGGAATACGGTCTGATGTTCGGTTTGAAAATTGACGATGAGCAAAAGGATAAAATGACGATCAAGATTTATGAGGTATGACCATGAAATTTCTTTCCGCACTGAAAGAGTTTTTAATTACGTTTCTGCTGGCTGTTATTATCGCCGTTATCCTGAAATTCTTTATCGTCGATTCCTGTAAACTGCTATCGGACTCCATGGCGACGACGCTGAATACCGGCGACCGCATCATCGTTTTTAAACTCGCCTATAAATTCGGCGACCCAGAGCGCGGCGACATCATCATCTTTGACCCGCCGGCGGAAATGGACGAGGGGACCGAGTTCATTAAACGAATCGTCGGGCTTCCCGGCGACGTTGTGGAGGTCAAAGCCAACGACGGTGTTTACATCAACGGCGAGTTCCTTGAGGAATCCTATATCACCGAGATCCCTAATTACGATTTCGGCCCCGTTACCGTTCCCGAGGGGAATTACATTGTCTTCGGTGATAATCGCAACCGAAGCGCCGACAGCCACTATTGGTCTTATCCCTTTATCACCTTCGATGATATTGACGGTAAGGCCGTCTGCCGTTATTTCCCTTTTAACGCGATGACCACTTATCCCACTGTGGAGTATTGAACATGAAAATCCTGATTGTGAATGATGACGGTGCCCGGGGAGAAGGGCTCCACGCCCTGATCCGCGCTTTAAAAGACGAGCATGATGTCACCGTCGTCGTGCCCGAAATCGAACAGAGCGGCAAAAGCCATTCCATGACCTTTTTCGATCCGCTCTATTTTAATAAGATCCACCTTGCCGAAGCGGATTACGACGTTTATACCGTCAAGGGAACTCCCGGGGACTGTGTGCTGATGGCGCTTGACCAGATTGTTGAAGACCGACCCGATTTGCTGCTTTCCGGCATCAACAAAGGGTTCAACACCGCCGGCGCCATTATTTATTCCGGCACCGTTTCCGCCGCATTTGAAGGCGCCAACCGCGGGATACCCTCCATCGCGCTTTCCGCCGGATTTATCGACGTCGATTTTGATGAAGTGGCGCGCGTCTTCCGGATGATGCTCCCCGCGTTTACGGCGGAAAAAGAGGTCTTTTTTTACAACGTCAATTTCCCGACGGTCCCGCTGAAGGAAATCCGCGGCATACGGAAAACGACCATCGATCCGCTGGTCGTGACGGAGTGTATGGAAAAGCGGATCGATCCCTTTTACCGCGCGTATTACTGGCATTCCTACAACGGTCACAACAACAAGGAATTTCATTACGCCGAAGGCAGTGATTTAGACGCGCTCGATAAAAAGTTTATCTCCGTTACACCGCTGAAACTCAACTATTTTGACGAGAAGAAATTTCAGTCCATGGACGATTTCAGCGCCGTTTTTGACGCGGTAAAAGCGATGAAATGAGCGCTTTGTCGATGACGCCAAAGAGGATCAGCAAAGAAAGATAAAGGAAAAGGAAACAGCACGCGGATACCGTTACGGCAGCGATGTCGGTGACAGGTATCCGCGTCATTTGTTTTTGAATGAAATCCATCAGAATAAAGGAAACCGCGGCAAAGAGGAGAGGGGACAGATAGTTCTTTAGAATGGGGACGTGAAACCCCGTCAGTTTTTTTAAATAGAGATAATTGATCAGGAAAAGGAGAAGATCGTCGGAAAGAAAAACGAGGATCAGCCAATGCAGGGAAAAGGAATCGCTCCGCCCTAAGAAGAAAAGACCCGCGAGATACACGGCGCCGGTGACGGCGTAATGGCAGAATAATCGCCCGAAACGGTTCATGCCCTGTAAAATCGCGATGATCGGCTGTTGTACGTAGATGAAGATGCCGCCGAGGCTGAGCAGGGCGAGCATCGGGCCCGCCTCGGGAGAGGCGAAGAGTATATCGCAAAGCTCCTCCGCGAAACAGAAAAGCAAAAGGAGGATGGGAACGGTCACGATGTACGTGTAAGCGATGCTCTTTTCTATGCGCCTGTTCCGAAGTTCCGTCAGGCCGCGGCTGTCCGCGGAGGCAATGGCCGGGATCAGCGGTGTTGTCAGCGCTCCCGTCACGACGGACGGCAGATGGAGCACGGTCACGGCGACACCGATGAACAGACCGAAGAAGGACGCGGCTTCCGCCGCCGTCGCGCCGTGGCTCGTCAGCGCCGCCGGTATCAGGACCGCCTGGATCGCCGGGATCACCGACAGGACCAAACGGCTCATCGTAATCGGGACGCCCGTTTTGATCATTTTCCCGGCAAGGCCGCTCCGGAACGTACCGGAACTTTTTCCCGGTATTTTGCGGTAAAGGCACAGCAGATAGATTCCGCCGCCGCTTTCGGCCAAAAGGGAAGCGAAGGCGAATCCCACCAGAATAACGGGTAACGGAGCGTTCCGGGAGCACAGAAGAATGACGATACCGATGCCGGCGGCAACGCGGATGCTTTGTTCCACGACCTGACTTTTGCCGATGCAGGAAACGAGCCTTGAACCCTGAAAAAATCCGCGCAGGGACGAAAAGACCGAAATCAAAAAGATCGTCGGGACCAGCGTGATAAAACCGGGGATCACCCTGGCATCGGAAAAAACAAGAGGCGCGATGACGGGAAAGAGCAACGCCGTAACGGCGATCACCAGCGAACTGCTGACGACGAGAACGACGGTGCCGGTGCGGACAATGTCGGCGATGCCTTTGGCGCTGCGCTCGGCACTGATAAAATTGGAAATCGCCGGAGGCACGCCGAGAGAGGCAATGACGAGCAGAAAAGAATAAAACGGTGACATCAGCTCCGTCAGACCGAGGCCTTCCGCGCCAATCAGCCGGATCAGCACGCCGCGGTAGATAAGGCTCAGCACTTTTACCGTGCCGTTGGTCAGAATCAGCACCGAAGCGCCGAGAAAAACCGATTCTTTCTTCATAGAATTCACCGTTTCAGAGTACGTGGAGCGGGAAAAAAATATACCTAAAAAAAGTTTATGAAAAATAAAGGATTTTAAGGAAAAATAGCAAATATATAAGGTGGAAGTTTGCATACAATCTTAGGAGGTTCATAATGAAAGTATATCCGTCCGAAAAAATCAGAAACGTTGTCATTGTAGGCCATCAGGGTACAGGGAAAACCTCAGTGGCGGAATGTATGATCTACAATACCGGGAGTCTTTCCAGACTCGGCAAAGTAGATGAAGGGAACAGCGTTTCCGACTATCTTCCCGAAGAAACGAAAAAGAAAATCTCGATCAGCACGGCTTTGATGGCCTTTGAACATAAGGATAACAAAATCAATCTGCTGGATACACCGGGTTTTATGGACTTTTACGGCGACGTAAAAGGCTGCCTGCGCATCGCCGATAACCTCTTAATGGTCGTCGACGCTGTTTCCGGCGCCCAGGTCAGCACCGAACTCATCTGGGAACAAGCCGATAAAAGAAAAACGTCCCGCTTTGTCCTCGTCAATAAAATGGACCGCGAAAACGCCGATTTCGCCAAAGCCCTCGATTCCCTGAAAAACGTCCTTTCCATGGATATCGTTCCCGTCGTGATCCCCATCGGTGCCGGCGAAACCTTCAGCGGCGTCGTCGATCTCATCGATATGAAAGCCTATGCCTATGAAAACGGCAAAGCCAAGGAAATCGACGTTCCCGCCGACATGGAAGACGAAATCGAAAACTATCGCGAAATGCTGATGGAATCCGCCGCTGCCGGCGATGATGACATCATGGAAAAATATCTGGATACGCTTGAACTCGACCGGGATGAAATCATCAAAGGTCTGAAAGGCGGCGTGAAAAACGGCGAAGTCGCTCCTGTTTTCGCCTGCGGCGCTTATACGAATATCGGCATCGACAAAGTCGTGGACGCCATCTGCGCTTACGGCCCCAATCCGCTGGAAGCCTCGGACGAAGTGAAAGCCGACGAGCCCTTTGCCGCTTTGGTCTTTAAGACCATGACCGACCCTTATGTCGGCAAAATCAGTCTCTTCAAAGTGATGCAGGGGAGTTTCAAGACGGAAGGCACCGTCTATAACAGCACCAAGGATGCGGATGAAAAGATCAGCTCCGGCGGAACGATGCTTGGGAAGACCCAGGTCGCTCAGAACGAGTTCAACACCGGTGATATCGGTATGCTCGCCAAAATGCCGAAAGCCGGCAGCGGTGATACGCTCTGCACCAAAGCGAATCCCGTCACTCTGGACGGCATCGAATACCCCGTTCCCACGCTGACCATCGCCATCGCTCCGAAATCAAAGGCCGACGAAGATAAGCTCGGCAACGCCCTTGCCCGCCTGCTTGAGGAAGATCCCACCTTGCAGCTGGAAAAGAACAAGGAAACGAAACAGACTCTTCTGACCGGTCTCGGCGAAGCCCATGTCGGCATCGTCATTGAGCGTCTCTCCAAAAAATTCGGTGTCGAAGTGGAAAAGGAACCTGTTAAAGTTCCTTACAGAGAATCGATTCGCGGTACCGCCACGGATATCCGCGGCCGCCATAAAAAACAGTCCGGCGGTCACGGGCAGTTCGGTGATATCGTTGTTGATATGAGCTACTGCCCCGACAGCGAATTTGAATTTACCGAAACTATTTTCGGCGGTTCCGTTCCGAAGAACTACATCCCCGCCGTTGAAAAAGGCTTCCGTGAAGCGATGGAAGAAGGGATCCTCGCCGGTTATCCCGTCACCAACATCAAAGTCAATCTGAAAGACGGTTCTTATCATCCCGTCGACTCTTCGGAAATGGCCTTTAAGATCGCCGCTTCCCTCGCTTTTAAACAGGGCTGTGAAAAAGCGAAACCGATCCTCCTCGAACCTTTCATGAATGTAGAAGTCCTCGTTCCCGACCAATTCATGGGCGATATCATGGGCGACATGAACACCCGCCGCGGCAGAGTGCTCGGTATGGAAAAATCCGGGAATATCCAGTGCATCAAAGCCCAGGCGCCTCTTTCGGAAATGTACAGCTACGCCATCGATCTTCGTTCGATGACCCAGGGCAGAGGCTCCTTTACCATGGAATTCTTTGATTACGAAGAACTTCCTCAAAACCTGGCCGACAAAGTCATCGCCGCCGCCAAAGCCGAAAAAGAATAAGCCGGGCAAAAGTTCAGCCATCAGCCGCGTGCCATCCTTCAAAACGGGTGGCACGCTTCTTTTATTGTCGGCGATTCGCGCTGTCATCGGCTTTTGATCTCTCTCATAGACTTTTTTAGAAAGAGAGGGATCCACAGATGGAATTATCCGAAGTGCTTTTGATCGGCGCCGCCGCCGGTCTCGCCACGTCCCTTGGCGGAATCATCGCGAATTATCTGCCGGTCAACAACGAGAAATGTCTTGAAACGCTGCTGGGCTTTGCCGGAGGGATCATGATCGGCCTATCCCTTTTCCAGCTGATGCCAGAAGGATACTTCTTTGCCAGAGGCGTCGTTCCCGCCGCCGCCGGCTTCCTCACCGGCATTGCCGTTATGGCTTTATTATCCCGCTTTTTCCATTTCGGCGATAACGAAACGAAAACGCTTCCTCAGGATTATCAAAAAACCGGTCTTTTCATCGGTCTCGCCATTGCCCTTCATAATCTTCCCGAGGGAATCGCCATCGGCGTTGGTTTCGCCGGCGGCAGCGGTCTCGGTTTTATGATCGCCGTCGCGATGATGCTGCACAACGTCCCGGAAGGCATCGGTGTCGGCGCGCCGCTGAAAAAAGGAGGTTCTTCTTTCGGTTCAATCCTCGCCGTTACGACCCTGACGGGACTGATGACACCTCTCGGCGCGGCGGTGGGGTGGTGGTTCGGTCACTTCTCCATGATGGCCCTGGGGGCCGCGATGGGCATGGCCGCCGGCGCGATGGTCTATGTCGCGCTGACAAAACTGCTCAGCGCCGAAAGCTATTGGAACGATCTCGGCGCCTTCTGCGGCATTTTATTGACGTTCATCATCGCCTGAGCGCTGCGGGACAAAGGATGGAGAATCCGTGAAATCACGGGTTAAATTGCGAAAATACTAATATTTATGCTTTAAACCAAAGTGGGTGTATTTTTTGTTTTCTTTTTCTTTTATCTGTGGTATAATATTATAATTGAAACTACAGCCAGCCGGAAGGTGACAGAATGAAATTCATTGATATGCATTGCCACGTTTTTCCCGATGTCATTGCATCTCACGCCATCGATACACTGACGAAAAACTGTGATTACGTTCCCGTGGTTCGGGGCACTTTGACCGAGACCATCCGAATACAGCGCGAATGGGGCTGCCGACAATTTGTGATGCTGGACATCGCGACGTCGGTCAGAACCGTGCCGACGGTCAATGATTTCCTGATTGAGCATAATGACAATCGCCGCATTTTCTCCTTTGGGACGATTTATCCCGGATTCAGCGATTACCGCAGAGAACTGGACCGTTTGGAACGCGCCGGCATCAAGGGCATCAAATTCCATCCGGGGTATCAGAATTTCGTCATGGACGACCCCGCGATGTTTCCCATTTATGAAGAGATCGCCAAACGAAATATGATCTTTCTGTTCCATTCCGGGTTTGACCCGGCCTTTGCCGATGTCGACTGGTGCGCTCCCAAAAGAGCGAAAACGCTTTTGAAGCGATTCCGCGGCGCGAAAATCATTTTGGCGCATATGGGGAATTGCCTCGATCACGATGAGGTCATGGAAAACCTCCTCGGTGAAGACGTCTATTTCGACGTTTCCATGGCGTACCTTCATATGGGCAAAGCCAAAATGGAACAGCTGATCAAAGCCCACGGACCCAATCATTTTCTTTACGCGACGGATTGTCCATGGAGCTCCGGGAAAAAGACGCAGGAGGTCATTTCCTCCATGAATCTGCTCGAAGCCGATAAAGAAAAGATATTCTATAAAAACGCCGCTCAATTACTGCAAATAGATGAAAGGGATGTTGAATGATGAGAAAAATCGACCGCTTACTCGTTGCCAACCGTGGCGAAATCGCCATTCGTATCTTTCGGGCAGCCAACGATCTGTCCATGAAAACCGTCGGCGTCTATTCCAATGAGGACAAATACAACCTGTTCCGCATGAAAGCCGACGAAGCATATTTATTGGGAGAAAAAAGCGGCCCCCTCGCCGCTTATCTCGATATTGACCTCATCATCCATCTGGCGAAGAAAAAACACGTCGACGCCATTCATCCCGGCTACGGTTTCCTTTCGGAAAACGCCGATTTCGCCAGAGCCTGCGAAGAAGAGGGGATCCTCTTTGTCGGGCCGCCCTCTCACGTCCTCGATCAGATGGGTGATAAAATCAAAGCGAAGGAAATCGCGAAACGCTGCAATGTTAAGACCATTCCCGGCAGCGAGAAACCGATCAAAGACGCCGAAGAAGCCAAAAAGCTGGCCAGGGAATTTGGACTTCCCGTTATCTTAAAGGCAGCGGCAGGCGGCGGCGGCCGCGGTATGCGCCTGATTGAAAAAGAAGAAGAAATCGAAGACGCCTTCGCCCTTGTAAAAGGCGAAGCCGGCAAGGCCTTTGGCAATGACGATATCTTCATGGAAAAATTCCTCGTCGATCCGAAACACATCGAGGTACAGATTATTGCCGACCAGTACGGCAACGTCCTTCACCTTTATGAGCGGGACTGTTCCGTGCAGCGCCGCTATCAGAAAGTGGTGGAATACGCCCCGGCCTTTTCCGTTGATCCCGCGATTCTGAAAGAACTGCACGAAGACGCCGTCAAGATCGCGAAAGAAGTCGGCTACGTGAACGCCGGCACCGTCGAATTCCTTGTGGACAAAGAGGGCAATCATTACTTTATTGAAATGAACCCCCGCATTCAGGTGGAACATACCGTCACGGAAATGGTCACCGGCATTGACCTGGTACAGACTCAGCTCATGATCGCCGAGGGCTACGCTCTCGATTCTCCGGAAATCAATCTGAAATCTCAGAAAGATGTCCACGTTAACGGATATTCCATCCAGTGCCGTCTGACGACGGAAGATCCCAACAATAATTTCGCGCCCGACTACGGCAAGATCACGACGTATCGCAGCGGCGGCGGGTTCGGCGTTCGCCTTGACGCCGGCAACGCTTTTTCCGGCGCGGAAATTTCCCCGTATTATGACAGTCTGCTGGTCAAGATCACGACCCACGACCGGACTTTTATGGGCGCCATTCGCAAATCGCTGCGTTCCATCGCCGAAATCCGTATCCGCGGCGTCAAGACCAACAGCGCGTTTTTGACGAATATTCTCCGCAACGACGTTTTCGCCGCCGGCAAAGCGTACACAAAATTCATTGACAATACGCCGGAGCTCTTTGAAATCGAAATGCCTCGGGACCGCGGCACGAAGATTTTAAAATATCTGGCAAATAAGGCGGTCAACGAAGACTGTCCCAAAGTCACCGTATACGAACATCCCCGCGTACCGGCAAAACAGCATGACGCGCCGGATCAGGGCGTTCGCTATATCTTAAAAGAGCTCGGTCCGGATCGGTTCAAACAATGGATCTTGGATCAGAAACAGCTCCTGATTACCGACACGACGTTCCGCGACGCTCACCAGTCGCTTTTAGCGACGCGCGTTCGCAGCCACGACCTTTTACGCATCGCGAAACCCACGGCCTATATTCTGGAAAACGCTTTCTCTATGGAAATGTGGGGCGGCGCCACCTTCGACGTGGCCTATCGTTTCCTTCATGAATCTCCCTGGGATCGGTTGGATAAGCTCAGAAAGAAAATCCCCAATATTCCGTTCCAGATGCTCCTCCGCGGGGCGAACGCCGTCGGCTATACCAACTATCCCGACAACGTCATCCGCGAGTTCATCCGTGAGAGCGCTGAGGCGGGAATCGATATTTTCCGTATCTTTGACTCCTTAAACTGGCTTCCCGGTATGGAGCTGGCCATTGAGGAAGTCCTGAAATGCGGGAAGATCGCCGAAGGGACCATCTGTTATACCGGTGATCTCCTCGATCCCAAGCAGGAAAAATATAATTTAAAATACTACGTCGACCTCGCGAAAGAACTGGAAAAACGAGGGATTCAGATTCTCGCCATCAAGGATATGTCCGGTTTGTTAAAACCTTACGCGGCGAAAAAGCTGATCTCGGCGTTAAAAGACGAAATTTCCGTTCCGATTCACCTGCATACCCACGATACCAGCGGCAACCAGATCGCCACTTTATTGATGGCCTCCGAAGCCGGCGTTGATATCGTGGATACGGCCATCAGCAGCCTTTCTTCCTCCACAAGCCAGCCTTCCATGAACTCTTTGGTGGCGGCTTTGGAAGGACAGGAACGTGAAACCGGTCTGCAGCTCAGCGAGCTGCAGAAACTGACGGATTACTGGGAAGATGTGCGTCCCTACTATCACCGTTTTGAAGGCGGGATCAAAAACCCCGCGACGGATATTTATCGCTATGAAATTCCCGGCGGACAGTATACCAACTTAAAACCGCAGGTAGAAAGTGTTGGCCTGGGACACCGGTTCACCGAAGTGAAGGAAAAATACCGGGAAGTCAACGAGATTTTAGGCGACATCGTGAAGGTAACGCCGTCCTCCAAAATGGTCGGCGACCTCGCCATTTTCATGGTACAGAACAATTTGGATAAAGACAACATCGTGGAACGCGCCGCCCAGCTGAACTTCCCTGATTCTTCTATCAGCTATTTTAAGGGAATGATGGGACAGCCTCTCGGCGGCTTCCCCGAAGATCTGCAAAAAGCGGTGCTCAAAGGGGAAGAACCGATCACCTGCCGCCCGGGAGAACTCTTGCCGCCGGTCGATTTTGACAAAGTAAAGGAAAAAATCGCCGAACTCAATTCCGCGAAGAACCTGAACAGCCATCGCGCTGCAATCAGCTGGTGCCTCTATCCGAAGGTTTCGGAAGAATATCTACGCCATCGGGAAGAATACGATGATCTCAGCCATTTGGAAAGCCACGTTTTCTTTGACGGGCTGATGCCGGGCGAAACGACGGAAGTCGAGATCGAGCATGGCAAAACGCTCATCATCAAATTCGTCGGCCTTGGTGATCTCAACGACGACGGGACAAGGACCGTCATCTATGAGCTCAACGGGATCCAGCGCCAGGTCACGGTGGAAGACCGCAACGCGGAAACGCTGATTAAGGAAGTCGTCATGGCTGATGAAAACGAACCCGGCGAAGTCGCGTCCTCGCTTCCCGGCGCCGTTTCCTCCATCCTCGTCGAAGTCGGCGATGAAGTGGAAGAAAATCAGACCATCGCGATGATCGAAGCGATGAAAATGGAAACCAACATCACCGCGGCGAAAGCGGGGATCATTGAAAAGATTTGCGTTCAGCCCGGCGACACCGTAAAAGCCGGAGAATTGCTGATGATTATTAAATAAGAGGAGAAGCCTATGGTTTACGTCAAAGCGTTTCGCGGGATCCGACCCACAGCGGACCGGGCCGCCCTCGTTTCAGCGCCGCCATACGATGTCATCAACAGAAAAGAAGCCAAAGCGTTGGCCGCCGAAAACGATTTTTCCATTCTCCATATCACGCGGGCGGAAATTGATTTTCCCGATGAAGTAGATGATTATGACGATCGCGTCTATCAAAAGGGAAAAGAGAATCTTCTCTCTTTTCTGCGGCGGAAAATCCTCATACAAGAGGAAACGCCGGTGTTCTACATCTATCGTGAGCGTCTCAACGGGACCTGCCAGACCGGCATCGTCGGGACCGTTGCCGTAAAGGACTATGTGGAAGGCCGCGTTATGAAGCACGAACTGACGCGCAGGGAAAAAGAAGCGGATCGGATCCGTCATTTTGATGTCTGCGACTGCCAGACGGAACCCGTCTTCCTGACGTATCGTCATCGGGACGATATTGACGCCGTCACGAAGGACTGGATTGAGTCTCATGAACCGCTCTTCGATTTTCAGAGCGATGACGGAGTTTCCCACACGCTGTGGCGCGTCGATGAAGAAAGCGCTGTTTCCACCATCAGCGCTTCCTTCGTGAACATTGATAAAATCTATATTGCCGACGGTCATCACCGCACCGCCTCCGCGGCGGAAGTCTGCCGAAAGAGAGCGGCGGACGAATCCGAACTGCCGGAGGATGATCCCGCCCGCTTCATTCTCGCCGTTATTTTCCCCGATTCGGAACTGGAAATCATGGCTTATAACCGCATCGTCGCTCTGCCGGATGATTTTGATGAAGAGCGCTTCATGGGCCGGCTGAAAGAAGACTTCCTTCTGGAAAAAGCCGGGAAAGACCCGATTCCGCGGCAAAAACATGAGTACGGAATGTATTTAAAAGGCGTTTGGTACCGTCTTTCCGCTAAGGAGCATCTCTATCAAAACGAGGATGTTTCGGAAAACTTTGACGCGTCCATCCTCCAAAAAAATGTTTTGGCGCCGTATTTCGGCATTGACGACCCGAGAACCGACCAAAGAATCGATTTTATCGGCGGCATTCGCGGGGCGCGGGAGATCGTTTCCCGCTGCGACAGTGAAAACGGCATCGGATTTTATCTTTATCCCGTCGCGATTTCGGATCTGATGGCCGTTTCCGACGCGGGAAAGATTATGCCGCCCAAAAGCACCTGGTTTGAACCGAAACTCAGAAGCGGTTTGTTCCTCCATGGTCTGAAAGAAGATTAAAACGATGAAAAAGATAAACAGACAACAACAAAATCACGCGCATTCCGATTTTTATATCCGGCGGATCCACTCTCTGCTAGGGATTGTTCCCATTGGCATCTTTCTCTGCTTCCATCTTTTGCTGAACAGTTCCGCCATCATCGGGGTCGAGGCTTGGTCTTCCGTAATTGATGGGATGCGGAGTATTCCTTTTATCATTGTCGCCGAGATCGGCGTCATCGCCATTCCCATTCTTTTCCACGCCGTCTATGGGTTCTACCTCGTTTATCTATCGGATCTGCATCCGCTGAGATATCAGTATTATAAGAACTGGATGTTTGTTTTACAGCGGATCACGGCGATCATCACCACGCTTTTCGTCGTGGATCACGTCATTTTTGTCCGTATTATGGCTCATACGACCATGGACGTCATGCAGGCCATGGCTCATGTACTGCAAACGCCTCTCGGGTTTGTGTTGGAACTGATCGGCGTCTGGGCCACGGTGTTCCACTTCACCAACGGTCTCCTGACGTTCTTGATCACCTGGGGCGTCCTGCATGGGGAAAGAGTGCAGAGACTCGCTTCCATATGTACAATGCTGCTTTGCGGCGCGATGTGCCTGTGGACGCTGATCATTCTTGCCCGAATCGCTATGATGCCGATTTAAAGGAGTTTTTTATGAAACTGAAAGCAATCGTTGTCGGCGGTGGTCTCGCCGGTTTAATGAGCACCATAAAACTGGTGGAACGAAATATTGATGTAGACATCATCTCCCTTGTGCCTGTAAAACGCTCCCACTCTGTCTGCGCGCAGGGCGGCATCAACGCGGCGCTGGATACAAAAGGGGAGGGGGACACTGTTGACGAACATTTTTATGATACCATTTACGGCGGTGACTTTCTCGCTAATCAGACCCCGGTCAGGGGGATGGTGGAAGCCGCCCCGGAAATCATCTATACCTTTGACCGCATGGGAACGCCTTTTACGCGGACGGCCGAAGGCCTGCTGGATCTGCGCCGTTTCGGCGGTACCAAAAAGAAACGGACGGTTTTTGCCGGCGCCACAACCGGTCAACAGCTGGAATACGCCCTTGACGAACAGGTGCGCCGTTTTGAGGACGAAAAGAAAGTCCATAAATACGAAGGATGGGAATTTCTAAAAGCCGTCATTGACGATGACGGCATTTGCCGCGGCTGTATCGCCCAAAATCTGGCGACGATGGAGATCCGCGCCTTTCGCGGCGACGCGCTGATCATCGCGACCGGCGGGGCCGGTGTGATTTACGGCAAGAGCACCAATTCTTCCATCAATACGGGCAGCGCCGCTTCCATTGTATACCAGCAGGGCGCGGCCTACGCCAACGGTGAGTTTGTACAGATTCATCCCACAGCTATGCTGGGAGATGACAAAACGCGCCTGATGTCGGAATCCGCCCGAGGAGAAGGCGGCCGCGTCTGGACGTATAAAGACGGAAAACCCTGGTATTTTCTGGAAGAAATGTATCCCAACTACGGGAACCTTGTCCCCAGGGATATCGCCTCCAGAGCCATTCACAAAGTATGTGTCGATATGGGGCTTGGCATCGACGGGAAAAATCAGGTCTATTTGGATCTTTCTCATTTAGATGATGATTTCCTTGAACGCCGGCTCGGCGGCATTCTGGAAATCTACGAGAAATTTCACGGCGACGATCCCAAAAAAGTGCCGATGAAAATCTATCCCGGGATTCACTACTTTATGGGCGGCATCCACGTCAACTGGGAGCATATGACCTGTATTCCCGGATTGTTCGCCGCCGGTGAATGCGACTATATGTACCACGGAGCCAACCGTCTCGGCGCGAACTCGCTTCTCTCCGCCGTTTACAGCGGCACGGTCTGCGGGCCTGCGGCGGCAAACTATATGAACAGTTTGAACCACATCGCCGCAGAAGAAGAGGATCTTCTTTTTGAGCGTTATCTTCAGGCGGAACGCGATTATGACGGTATGGTCCGCAAAATGGACGGAGACGAAAATCCCTATCTGCTTCACCAGGAAATGGGCGAATTGATGACAGCCAATGTGGGGATTGTCCGTTATAACAAAAAACTCGAGGAGACCGACATCGCTCTGCAGAATTTCATGGAACGGTGGCACCACATCAACATGGTGGATCAGGGCGCCTATTCCAATCAAACCGTGATGTTTGTGAAACAGCTCAAAAATATGATGGAGCTTGCCCGCGTCATTACGCTGGGAGCACTGAGAAGAAACGAGAGCCGCGGCGCTCACTACAAACCGGATTATCCCGACCGTCTTGACGATGACTTCCTGAAAACAACAAAAGCGTTTAAAACCGAAGATGGCCCGCGGTTTGAATGGGAAGACGTCGATACATCGCTCCTGACTCCGGTACAGAGAACATACGGAGGGAACAAATGACGGAAAAGAAATATTTTATATTGAAAATCAAGCGACAGGATGACCCGCACAAGGCGCCATACTGGGAAGAGTTTCATATTGACTATAAACCAAATATGAATGTTATATCTTCTTTGATGGAGATCCAGCGCCATCCGGTCAACGCCATCGGCGAAAAAGTCAATCCCGTTGTTTTTGAGTGCAACTGCTATGAGGAAGTCTGCGGTGCCTGTACCATGATTATCAACGGCAGACCGCAGCAGGCATGCTCCGCGCTGATCGACAGGATCATCCAAAAAAACGGGATCGATAAGCCGATCATATTGGAACCGCTGACAAAGTTTCCCGTTGTCAGGGATTTAATGGTCAACAGAAAAGTTCTCTTTGACAATCTGCGCAGAGCCAGAGCCTGGATTCCGGTGGACGGCAGTTTCGGTCTGGGACCGGGCCCAAGATATGACGAAAAGAAAAGAGCTTTCGCGTACCGCATTTCACGCTGCATGACCTGCGGCTGCTGCGCGGAAGCCTGTCCGAATTTCAACGCGAAATCCGACTTCATGGGACCTCACGTTTTCGCGCAGGTAAAAATGTTCAATATGCATCCCATTGGGAGCATGCAAAAAGACGAACGCCTCAAAGCGATCATGGGCCACGGCGGCATTCAGGATTGCGGCAACGCTCAAAACTGCGCCAAAGTATGCCCAAAGAACATCCCGCTGCTCCGGTCGATTGCGGAACTAAACTTAGACGTTAATCTTTTGGCCTTAAAGAAAATTTTTAAATGGTAAATAATAATCCTCATGCCCAACTCCAACGGGGATGAGGATTTTATTTGACAATAAGAAAGTTATGTAAATAGAATGAAGCGTAAAGCGAAAAATCAAATGATGCAAATGATAATAACATAAAAATCAAATATCGGTTCAAATAAATTCTTCCAAAAAAACATATACAAAGAAAAAAAGAAATTTGTCTAAATTGAAAAAGAGACAAAATTAATAACAGGATAAATAATACCTGCAAATGATTTTTCGGCGATTTATGGGCGTTTGACGGCTTCAATTTTTTATTGACAAAAATAAATAAAAGGAAGCGACATCATTTAAAAAAATAGGCGATATTATTTCAATCATTCGCCGGCGCAGGAGGCGCCGCAAAAATTGATCGGAGAATTTTTAAAAGAGAACGAAGAAAGATTCACAAAAGGGAAGCTTTCATCAAGATCTTACAAATTGTTATTTCATAAATTGAGGCTTCAAGACTTTCATAAAAACATAGGTGAAAATCATTGACTCTTTTAATTAACATAATACCTATTATGGGAAGATAAGTTTTTTTTAAGTCCCATCTCCCCTAAAAAAACTGTGCCGCAATAAATCACGGAAAATATTGTTTTTCAGTTTTTTTTATAGTATAATAAAAGAAAACGAGGTATGGTCATGGCGAGAATTAAAGAAAAACGAAGCGCGAAATATCCGGATCTGACATTACGCCAAGAGGCTATTTATGATTTTTTGCGTCAGTACATGCGGGAGCATCCTTATCCGCCAACGGTTCGGGAAATTCAGCACTTCATCAAAGTAAAATCAACGTCAACGGTGCAGTACGCCTTAGATAAATTGGAAAAGGCCGGTTATATCTCCAAAGCGAACGGCAAAATGCGTACTATCGTTTTGTGCCGTGAAGAAGAAGCCGAAAACACACAGGCTTTTCCCGTTGTCGGCAAAATTGCCGCCGGTGAACCGATTTTCGCCGATGAGAATATCACCGATTATATTCCTCTGCCCTCTTCCGTCGCCCATCATCCGGAACGCGCTTTTATTCTTGAAGTAAAAGGTGAAAGCATGATTAACGCCGGGATTTTAAACGGTGATTATGTCATTGTGGAGCAATGCGACACGGCGGAGAACGGCGAAATCATCGCCGCTCTTATCGAGGACAGTGCCACGGTCAAGCGCTTTTATAAAGACGGTGACCATATCCGCCTCCAGCCGGAAAACCCCGATTTTGAACCGATCATACTTCATCAGGATTTCAAAATTCTCGGCAGGATCGTTGGTTTATACAGGAACATAATTCACTGAATTCAATAAAAAAAGCGCTGTTTACACAGCGTTTTTTTATTGAAGGCCCCACTCGTCTTTTAAAATGTGGTCCACTACAAGTTTAATATAGGGGAAAGACGTGCCGCCCTGAACATAACAAATATAAGGCGGACGCAGCGGGCCGTCGGCGCTGATCTCAATGGAAGAACCCTCCACAAAACCGCCGCTGGCCATAATCACCTGGTGTTCGTAACCGGGCATATCCCAGGGTTCCGGTATCACATGAGAATCGACCGGCGAATACTTCTGTATGCCCCGGCAAAAGGATTTCAGCCTTTCGGGATCTTCAAACCGAATCAGCTCCACGATGTCGCTGCGGGAATCGTTTGGCTTCGGCAGGATCTCATAGCCCAACGCTTCCAGCACGGCACTCAGATAAACACTGCCCTTCAGCGCTTCCGAAACGACATGAGGCGCCTGAAAAAGACCCTGATAAAGTGAAACGTTGCTGATCAGACTGGGGCCCACTTCTTTTCCGATGCCCGGTGCCGTCAGACGATAAGACGCCCGTTCAATCAGGTCCTTTCTTCCGACAAGATAACCGCCGGAAGGCGCGATGGCACCGCCGGGATTTTTGATCAGCGAACCGGCAATCAAATCCGCGCCCGCTTCCAGCGGTTCCCTGTCCTCACAGAATTCTCCGTAACAATTATCGACAAAAACGGTGATCTCCGGGTTTTGTGACCGCGCGGCAGCGATCAGTTCCTCAATCTCGTCAACGGAAAGCGCTTTTCTGTAACTGTATCCCTTTGACCGCTGAATATAAAACACTTTTGTGTCCTTTTTTATGCTTCGGCTAAGGGTCTCCTTTTCCCCAAAGGGGTGGATCGTATAAGAAACGCCGAGTTCACTCAGGCTGCCGATGTCGTTTTTTGTCCGTCCAAGTACCTTATACAGCGTATCGTAGGGTTCACCGTATAAGACCATATGATCGCCGGGCATGACCATGGCGAAAAGCGCCAGCGTTATACTGTGTGTTCCGGAAACAATCTGCTGACGGATCAGACTGTCCTCGCCCCGAAAAATATCCGCGTAAACGCGTTCCAATTTATCACGTCCCGTATCCCCCATGCCGTAGCCGGTGGTGAGCTGAAAATCCTGATAGTTGACACGGTGACGGCGAAAGGACTGCAGCACTTTTTCCTGATTTGCCGATTCCGTTTTACTGTACGCCGCGGACCAGCGTTCCACGGCTTTTAAACCGATTTCTTCCAATTCCTTAAATGAGAGATTCATCTTTCCGTACCCTGTCCAAAGTATTACATAAAAAAAGAGCGTTATTCACAACGCTCTTTTTTTGAGCCATTACTCTTCTGTTTTTTCACTTTTTTCAACGTTAAAGTTGATCGCTCTCGCCGGCATGATCGTTGAAATCGCGTGTTTGTAGATCATGTTCTGTTTTCCTTCCGAATCCAAAACGACGGTGAAATTGTCAAATCCTTTTACGTGTCCTTTCGTCTGAAACCCGTTGACAAGGTAGATCACGACGGAAATACCTTCTTTTCTGACCTGATTGAGAAAGTAGTCCTGCAAATTAACTGTTTTTGGCATGATGTTTAGACCTCCAAATAAAACAAAATAAAATAAAGATAATTTAATATTATCACGTAAACTCGTTTTTTTCAAGTGCAATGATCGTTTCAGCGATAACTTTTCGCTGAGCGGCGTCCGAAACGTCGAACCAATGAATCCTCGGATCACGTTTGAACCAGGTGATTTGACGTTTCGCGAAATGACGGGTGTTCTTTTTTAAAAGCTCCTTCGCGTCATCGATACTGCATTGATGCTCGAGAACGGGAATCAATTCTTTATACCCTAAAGCGGCCATGGCGTTCCCGTCTCTTCTGTATCCCATCGCGAGGAGATTCGCGACTTCTTCCGGGAGCCCCTCTTCAAACATACGCTCCACACGCTCTTCAATCCGTTGGTAAAGGAGCGATCGCTCCATTGAAAGGCCGTAGATCGACAGCTGATAAGGGCTGTCCCAGCGATTTTCTTCCTCTCCGGATAAATCTTCGTTCATTTCCAACGCGCGCAGGATCCGCTGGGTATCGTGGGGGTGAATTTTTCCGGCGCGAAGAGGGAATTTTTCTTTCAGGCACTCATAAAGATACCCCTCTCCCCTCTCCTCTGCTATTCTTTTAAGTTCTTCCCTCTTTTCCGGAGAGGACAGCGGCGTATTTTCAAGCTGATATCCAGAGTTGATCACGGAGTAAAGATACAGGCCGCTGCCGCCGCAGAGAATGGGACATTTTCCCCTATCCGCGATATCACGGATGGCCCTCCCCGCGTCCATCTGAAAACGGCCTATGTTATAATCCGTTTCCGGTCCGACGATGTCGATGAGGTGGTGACGGATCCCCTGTGTTTCGGCGGAGGTAATTTTTGCCGTACCAATATTCATACCGCGGTAAACCTGGGCGGAATCCGCAGAGATGATTTCACCGTTCAGTCCCTTTGCCACTTCAACAGCGAGAGCGCTTTTTCCGGCGGCGGTGGGGCCGACGATGGCGATTACTTTCTGTTTCATGCTAAATCCGTTAAGTCCGCAAAAACTTTCTGCGAATCTCGCTGACCGTAAATTTCACGGAAATCGGTCTGCCGTGGGGACAGGTAAAACCGTCCTCAGCCCGATCAAGCTGTTCAAAAAGGTAGATGATATCGGCGTTGGTAAGGTGCTGATTCGCCTTGACCGCTCTTTTACAGGCTTTGGACATGATCTTTCGTTCAAGGACGGCGTCAATGGTGAGCTTTTGTTCCGATTCGAGCCATCCGTCGGCGAATTCCTTCAAAAAAGCGGCTTCGTCCATATCTTCGGCCCAAAGAGGCGCTTCCCTGAGAATAAAGGTATTCTCACCAAATTCTTCCAGTACAAAGCCGAGTTCTCTCAAAACGAGGATATTTTCGATGACCCAGTTGAACTGTTTGTAATTCAGATTGATTTCCAAGGGAACGAGCAACGGCTGAGAAATAGCGTCTTTTTCTTTGATGCTGCTTCGGATCCGGTTGAAGAGCAGCCGTTCATGCGCCGCGTGCTGGTCGATGAGATAAAGGGCGTCGTCATCACAGGCCACGATAAAGGAACCGGCGACCTGACCGAGAATCTGCAGGGAAGCGTAAAAAGACTCTTTAAAATCCAACCGTGCCGTTTCCGATTTTTGTTCCAAGAAAGCTTCCGCGATGTCGTCTGCCTTCGCCTCGGGAGCATGCTCCCGAAGTTCCTCTTTTGCCTCCCCGTGCTCCCCAGTGTTCATAGAATCTTTTTTAAAGAAATCATTGGGCAGTGCGTCATCACTGGCGAAGAAATTGTATACGGAATCGGCGGAAACTCGTTCCTTCAGCCGCATCTTTTCTTCGCCGCCGTCTTTCTTTATCGGCATTTCCCTTCCCCGCGTCGCTCCTCTGAGCTCGGCGCGGATCAGATCGATGTCGTCGCCGTAAGCTTCCATGCGCCGTTTCATTTCGACCGCGCCGGGAAGCCCCACGGGGCGAAGGTCCTGATGAATTCTCGGCGCCGGGGGAGCGGCCTCATCGCTGAAAGGCGGCGCGCCGTCCGCTTCCCCTCTCCTAATTTCCGCCGTATAGGTGCGCTCCGCGTTTTCCAATGTTTCCTTGACCGCACGGTAAAGACGCTCTCCCACCGGAACGTCACGATGGAACTTTACTTCCAGTTTATTCGGATGGACGTTGATATCATACTGATCCGGGGAAAGGTTCACATTGATGAACGCCACGGGGAACCGGCGTTCCGGCAGCAGTGTTTTAAAGGCGTTTTCCAACGCCTTATTCAGCTCGCCGCTTTGAATATAGCGGCGGTTGATATAAAAATGAAAATAATTGCGGTTCGGCTTTGAGTAGTTGGGGTGCGCGATGAACCCGCTGAAGTCGCCGTCTTCATCGAGGGGGAGCAGGAATTTCAGCATCTCCCGCCCGTAAACGGAAGCGATGGCCGCGGCGCTGTCACCGTTTCCCGGCGAAAGAAAGACCTGTTTGTTGTTGTTCGACAGCGAAAAGCGGATCTCCGGATAGGCGATGATGATACGGCCTGCGATATCGCCGATCTCCCTCATTTCCCGAACCGGCGTCGCGAGAAATTTCTTCCTTGCCGGGGTGTTAAAAAAAAGATCCGATATGACGATTTCCGTTCCCCGGTTTCCGGCGGCAGGCAGGATCTCGGAGATTGTTCCGGCGTCCAACCGGCATTCCCAGGCGTTTTCGGATTCTTCCGTTTTTGTTTTGAGCTGAATTTTGGAGACCGCCGCGATGGAAGCGAGGGCCTCACCGCGGAACCCCATGGTATACAGGGTGTTCAGATCCTCGATCTTTCGGATCTTGCTGGTGGCGTGACGCAGAAAAGCGTAAGGAATGTCCTCTCTTTCGATACCGGAACCGTTATCGATGACGCGGATTTCCTCCATGCCGCTTTCTTTTAAGGAAATTCGAATATCATCCGCCCCGGCGTCGATGGCGTTTTCAACCAGCTCTTTAATGATTAAAGCGGGCCGTTCGGCGACTTCGCCGGCGGCGATTTGGTCTCTTGTATTTCGTTCCAAGACGATGATTTTATTCATGCTTCAAATAATCCTGCCATTCTTCCAATAAACGCAGCGCGTCAATGGGACGCAGCGTATCAATATCGAGTTCCCGTATGTTTTTTAAAACCTCATCTTCTTCCGGCGTCACCTCTTTAAAGAGGGATGATTCCATATCTTCGGATTCGATTTGAAGATCTGTTTTAAGCTCCGATTTTTCAAGGCTGCGCAAAACACGTTTCGCCTTGTTCACAATCGGAACGGGCATGCCGGCAAGGCGCGCCACCTGAATCCCATAACTCTTGTCCGCTTTTCCGGGAGTGACTTTGCGCAGAAAAACAAGATTTCCGTTCACTTCGTCCACGCGGATGGCGTAATTCGTAATGTTGGTTTTCACCTGTTCCAATGCGGTCAGCTCGTGATAATGCGTGGCGAAAAGCGTTTTGGGGCCGTTTTCGGCGTCGCTGAGGTACTCAATGCAGGCACGGGCCAGCGAAAGTCCGTCAAAGGTGCTGGTGCCGCGGCCGATTTCATCGAGGATCACAAAGCTCTTTTCCGTAGCGCGTTTTAAAATAGAGGCTGTCTCCCTCATTTCCACCATAAACGTGCTGTTGCCGCCGACCAGGTCATCGGAAGCGCCGATGCGGGTGAAGATCCGGTCAGTGATGCCGATATGAGCGGATTCCGCGGGCACAAAAGAGCCAATCTGCGCCATCAGGATAATCAGTGCCACCTGGCGCATATATGTCGATTTACCGGCCATATTCGGCCCGGTAATGACCATGATCCGCTGATCGACGTTATTCAGCAGCGTATCGTTGGCGATAAAGACCTCGCTGTTGACTTTTTCCACCATCGGATGGCGGCCGCCGACGATTTCGACCAGGTCGCTCTCATCGACGGCGGGACAGCAATAGCGGTTTTCCCGGGCGACGAGGGCGAAAGAGATCAGCGCGTCGATGATGGCAACAAAGGAAGCGGTCAGCTGGATCCTCGCCGACTGTTCGGAGATGTATTTGCGGACGTCACAGAAAACGTTGTATTCCATGTCGTACAGTTTTTCTCTGGCGCCGAGGACTTTATCCTCATACTCTTTCAGTTCGGCGGTATAGAACCGCTCTCCCGTCGTCAGCGTCTGCTTGCGGATATAATGCTCCGGCACCTGATCCTTAAAAGAATTGGAGACCTCTATAAAATAGCCGAACACGCGGTTATAACGAATCTTCAGCGTTTTAATGCCGGTAGACTCGCGTTCCCTGGCCTCAAAATCAAGGATCATTTTATGACCGTTTTCGGAGATATCCCGATATTCGTCGATTTCCTCGTTATAGCCTTCCCGGACAAGATTTCCCTCTTTGGGAGAGACCGGCGGTTCATCGACGATGGCGGAATCAATGACCTGGAAAATATCGTCCAGATCATCAAAGTGAAGCGACATTTCCATAAAGATCGCGCTTTCGGTCTTGAGGAGTTCCTTTTTTAATTCGGGCAGGCACCGCAGGGAATCCCGTAGGCCGGAGATATCTCTCGGGGAACCGCTGCCGTAAGCGATGCGGCTTGAAAGCCGTTCCAAATCGTGGATCGTGCCGAGAATATCCCGAAAAGCATCCATACGCAGGGGATGTTCATACATTTCCCTGACGCCGTCCTGTCTTTTTTTGATCTCTTTCAAATCGAGAAGCGGATTTTCCAGCCATTCACGGATCAGGCGTTTCCCCATCGTTCCTTTGGCCCGGTCAAGGACCCAAAGAAGGGACCCCTTCTTTTCATTCGTAAAAATGGTCGAGGTCAATTCCAGATTCTTTCGGGTCGACTGATCGAGAACCATATACCGATCATTTTTATAAAACTCCGCCTTCGCGATATAATCGAGAGACCGCTTTTGGGTACGGTAAAGAAAGCGCAGCACGGCGCCGGCGGCAAGGCGGGCCGTTTCGGGGATAAAAAGCTGTTCCGGATCGTCGACTTTAAAATGCCCGCTCAGCGTTTTTTCCGCTTCCTCACGATCAAAATCCGCCTTTTCCGCCACGGTGACGAGACCGGAAAAAACACGTTTCAGCTGTCGGTTAAAGGTCTCGTCTTCCGCCATGGACGTGTCGACCAAGAGCTCACTGGGGGCGACGCGAAAGAGCTCATCAAAAACGCGCTCTTTATCTTCGGCATATTCAAATTGCGTCGTTCTGAAAAGACCTGTTGAAATATCAGTGTAACAAAAGCCCCATTCCTTCCCGTTCCTGCAGAGGGACGCGAGGTAATTTCCCTGACTGTCGGGGAGCAGCGCGCTTTCCAGAACGGTGCCGGGGCTGATGATGCGGATCACGTCCCGCTTTACTAAGCCTTTGGCCAATTTCGGGTCTTCCATCTGCTCACAAATGGCGACACGATAGCCCTGCTGGATCAGTTTCGCGATGTAGTTTTCCGCCGCGTGGTAAGGAACACCGCACATTGGGATATTTCCGTCAATACCGGCCCGTTTCTTTGTCAGAACAAGGTCAAGGGCTTCCGAGGCGACAATGGCGTCGTCGCAGAACATCTCATAAAAATCGCCCATGCGAAAGAAGAGTATCGCTTCCGGATGCTCCCCTTTGATTTCGCGGTATTGTTTCATCATCGGTGTTTCTTTAGCCATGAAGTCCCCTTTTCCTACGGTTCGTGTGACTCAGCAGCCGGAGCAGGTGGCGCACATATCTTCCGTGCAGCTGCTGTCCTGGCCCGTAATGGCCTTTGTGATCAGACCGTTGATCTGCTGCAATAACTGGCCGAGTTCGGCCTGGCTGCGATAATACTTCGCGATGGACGCGTTCGTTTCCATTTTATCCTGAATCGCGTTAAACTGAGCCGTCAGCGCGGCGTCGGGTTCTTTCCCTTTCGCTTCCAAATCGTTGAGCTGCTGCTGCATGCTGAAAAAAGAGTTCAGAATTTCGTTGGCTTCCTCATCGCCTTCAACGGCTCTTTGACAATCTCTTGCGTTTTTCAGTTCTTCGGACGCTTCCAGCGCGTCGGCTAATTCCGCCGCTTTTTCCAATACGAGAGACATTCTTTTATTCCTCCTGAAATCATTATTTCTCTATATCAACCGGCCGTTCAGCGACCAGGTATGAGCTTCCTCAATGCGGACTTTTACCATCTCGCCGGCGTAATCACGGTCGGAGGCAAAATGCACCAATTTGTTTCCGTCGGTTCTGCCGCTTTGGGTGTTCGGATTGGTCTTGCTTCTCCCCTCACCCAAAAGGATTATTTCCCTGCCGACCATGGCCTCGTTCTTTTTAAGGCTGATCGCATTCTGCAGATCCATCAGGCGGGTGAGCCGCTCCCGCTTTACGTCATCGGAAATCTGCTCCGCGGAACGTGCCGCCGGTGTACCGGAACGGGGCGAGAAAAGAAAGGTATACGCGTTATCGAACTCGATTCGTCTCAAAAGGTCGAGAGTATCCTCAAAATCCTCTTCCCCTTCGCCGGGAAAACCGACGATGATATCGGTGGTGAGGACACCTTCAGGGAAACCGGATTTGATTTTTTCCAGCAATTCTAAATAATCTTCACGCTGATAGTGGCGGTTCATCTCTTTCAGAATCCGATCGCTTCCCGATTGGAACGGCAGATGAAAATGACGGCATACTTTTTTCGACACGGCGATAGCATCGATAATCTCCTCGCTGAAATCCTTGGGATGGGACGTCATATAGCGAATTCGTTCCAGACCGTCGATCTCATTGAGCTCATAGAGCAGATCAGAGAAGGAGGCAGGATGCTCCAATCCCTTTCCATAGGAATTGACGTTCTGCCCTAAGAGCATGATTTCCTTTACGCCATCGTTCACCAGACGTTTCGCCTCAGCGATGATCTCTCTTTTTTCCCGGCTCTTCTCGCGGCCGCGAACATAGGGCACGATGCAGTAGGAACAAAAGTTATC